>NZ_JAGQDN010000026.1:0-71441 GCF_021270385.1 Brevibacillus sp. AF8
ACCCAATTGTAACAGTGGGGTTTTAAACACAGTCAACCATGAGGGGATATTACCATATGACAAGGGTTTTCTCTACTCATTTAAGTTGAAGCAACGTCACACTCTCCACATGCGCCGTATGCGGGAACATATCCACCGGCTGCACACTCTTCAACTCATACCGCTGCATCAGCTTCCCAACATCCTTCGCCAATGTAGAAGGATTACAAGACACATACACAATCTTCTTCGGCTGCACATCCAACAAGGAACGAATCAGCGCATCATCCAGCCCAGTCCGCGGCGGGTCGACTACGACGACATCTGGGCGAGTCCCTTGCTTGGCCCATTTTGGCATCAAGACCTCGGCACGCCCCACGTGAAAGCTGGCATTCGATGCTTGGTTACGCTCTGCATTGCGATTGGCATCCTCGACAGCCTCAGGAATCAGTTCGATCCCGCGTACCTCGCGGGCATAAGGAGCGAGCCATAAGCCAATCGTCCCTGTACCACAGTACAAATCGAGTACGAGCTCTTTTCCGGTCAGTCCAGCAGCCGTTTTCACTTGATTGTACAGCTTTTGCGTCTGCTCGGGATTCAATTGGAAGAAGGCACGAGCCGACAAGTCGAAGGACAGTTCACCCAGCTTTTCAGCAATGGAAGCTTTGCCCCACAACGATACGGTCTTGTCACCAAAAACGAGCGATGTTTTTTGCGTATTTACGTTTTGCGCGATTCCTACCAGTTCAGGCAGTCTCGTGCGGAGTTCCAAAAGCAGCTCTTTCACTCGTGGAATTTCTGGGGTAGCCGTAACAAGCGTTAATTGCGTTTCGCCCGTAGCAAAAGCGACGCGAGCTACGATTGTGCGGATGACGCCCGTCCGTTTTTTCTCGTCGTAGATCGGAATCCCGAGCTCCTCGATGATTTGCTTCGCTGTTTGGACAATTTTTGTTGTTGCTTCATGCTGCACCTGACAGCCTTCCAGGTTGACGAGCTTGTGGCTCCCTGTTTGATACAGTCCAGCGATGAGCTTGCCTTTTTCCTTGCCCACCTGAAACTGCGCTTTATTTCGATACGACCACGGGTTATCCATACCAATCGTAGGGGCGACGGGTGGTTGATTCAGTCGAGCGTACTTGCGCAGTGATTCGATGACGATTTCCTGCTTGCTCGCGAGCTGTGCGGCATAATCCATGTGCTGCAAGCTGCATCCGCCACACTCCGCATAGACCGGACAGGGGGGATTCGTGCGAGATGCTGATTTTTCAACAACTCGCAAAAGACGCGCGGTCGCGTATTTTTCTCTTGCCTCGGTCACCTCTGCATGGACGACCTCGCCAGGGAGGGCACCCTCTACGAAGACGATTTTTCTTTTAAAATAGCCGATCCCTTCGCCATTAATGCCCAAACTCTTGATCGTGAGCGTCATTTGCTGGCCGACACGGATGCTGGCGTCTTGTTCTTTTTTATGCGTTGTCATCTGTTCCGTTCTCCTCAAGCAATTCAGTATTTCCCTATTATAGAGCATTACGGAAGACGTTGCATGTATGCGAGAGCTTCACGGGTGCCAGTAAGATAATGGCAACTTCCTGTCCAGCGTTGTTTTTGTTATAATAGTGCGGAGAATAATGAGGGAGTTGTGACGCTAGATGCAAGATCTATTTGAAAAAATGAAAGAATATCTCAACATGGATACTGAGATTTCTTTTGACGAGTTTGATGGCTACTACAAAAAGGTAACTGCGTTTCTAAATGATAGCTGGCAAACGCTGAACGAGGAAGATACCATGCACATGCTGTTCATCCTCGACAACCTCAAGTCAAACGGTGAAGATCGCTCCAAGCGCAAAGTGAAAGAAGCGAAAAAATACGCGAAAATGGCGCAACGCACTGAGATTTGGGCGAATGCACTGATTGGCCGTCTGCGCGAAGCTGGTTTGACTGATGAAGAAATCGGCAAGCGTTACGAAGCAATTTACGAAGCAGTATAGGATGTATTGAAGAGAAAAACGGGTCCCGTTTTGAGTGCAGTAGCTCGAAAGGGAACCCGTTTTTTTGTCATTGCTTTCCTGCTAATTAACAAGAAGATTGACAACTTGTGGGTTTCGGCTTAGAATGTTTAACTAATTCGAATAGTTCGTATCTATGAGCGTTGAAAAGGAAGAGTAGAAACAGTAAGCAGTGTGCAGAGAGCCGTTCCCCGTGCTGAAAGAATGGCCGCCAGCCTGTTTTGAAAATCACCTTGGAGCATTGTCCTGGAAAATCAGCTTGTTTAGCCAGTGAGTATAGGACAACGAATTCGTCCTCGTTATCGGACGGGAGTTTCATAGTGAACTGCCAAAGTCTGTTTTTCGTGAGGAAGACAGAGAAGCTGAGTGGTACCGCGATGCCCTCGCCTCAGCCAGCCGTACGCAAATTGTGCGTAGCTGGTTTGGGGCGGGGGCTTTTTGATTTGGTCTGGTCCTTACTACAATTGAGAAACTTGGGAGGAACATATACATGCATACGGTCAGAGTGGAAGACATCGTAGTAGCCAATCACGCATTGAAAGACGTGGTGGAGAAGACACCTTTGCAAAAAAATAAAGTACTGTCTGAGCGCTACGGCTGCAACGTGTATTTGAAAAGAGAAGACTTGCAGGTCGTTCGTTCCTTCAAAATCCGCGGTGCTTATCATTTTATGCGGAATCTTTCCACAATGGAGCGGGAGCGTGGTGTCGTCTGTGCGAGTGCGGGCAATCATGCGCAGGGTGTAGCCTATTCGTGTAACCATTTGCAAATCAAGGGCACGATCTTTATGCCAGCGACCACCCCGCGTCAAAAAATATCGCAGGTCAAGCTGTTTGGCGGCTCCTATGTAGAAGTTGTATTGATCGGTGACACTTTTGATGATTCTTTCGCAGAGGCGATGAAATATTGCATTCAGGAAGATCGGACCTTTGTCCATCCGTTTGACGATCCATTGGTGATAGCTGGACAAGGAACAGTCGGTCTGGAGTTTATGAATGACATGGAAGAACCAGCTGATTTCGTCTTTATGAGTATTGGTGGAGGTGGATTGGCTGCGGGTGTGGGCACGTACGTAAAAGGCATCAGCCCGCACACACAGATCATTGGTGTGGAGCCGGCAGGAGCAGCTTCGATGCAAGCCGCTCTGGAGCAAAACGATGTTGTCACCTTAGATGAAATTGACAAGTTCGTCGATGGTGCAGCCGTCAAGCAAGTGGGGCAGCTAACGATGAGTATTTGCCAGGAGCTACTGGATGACATCGTGCTCGTCCCAGAAGGCAAGGTGTGCACAACCATTTTGGAGTTGTATAACAGCAATGCCATCGTTGTAGAACCAGCAGGTGCCCTGTCGATTGCCGCTCTCGATTACTACCGGGATCAAATCGCCGGGAAAAACGTAGTGTGTGTCATCAGCGGGGGAAACAACGACATTGACCGGATGCAAGAGATCAAAGAGCGCTCGCTGCTGCATGAGGGCTTGAAGCACTACTTTGTCATCAATTTCCCACAGCGTGCCGGAGCCTTGCGAGAGTTTATGGAAAAAGTATTGGGGCCACACGATGACATCACACGCTTTGAGTATACGAAAAAGAACAACAAAGACAATGGTCCAGCACTGGTTGGCATTGAAATGAAATGCAAGGATGACTATCAGCCATTAGTCAGTCGGATGAAGCAGCATGGTATCCGCTATGTAGAGATTACGAATGATCCGTATTTGTTCAATCTGCTGATTTAGGCCTTTGTGTTACAACAGATGCGGAATTTGCAAAAATGTATGAATACAGCGAAAAGAGGAGCAATAAAGAGAAAATGAGCGAGAGAGAAAGATAAATCGGCGTAATGTATTATAACAAACTTTTATAAAACAGATGCTGTTGTAATACAATACAGATAATAACACACGGGGGGTTTTAATCATGACGCCGATCACTAATTTCTTTCGCAATCTCGAAGCAAAATGCTGTGCTGCCTGCGGTCAAATGATTCACGAACAAGCTGAATCGTATGCAACAGAATGCGCACCTTGCCAAGAGCAAGCATCCTTTGACGCTTACAAACACTATCATCAAAAACGCTAATACAAACATGAATACCGGATAAAACAGGTGTACCACAGGGCATGAGCCATGGCAGGTATACCTTTTTTTTGATTCAAAGAAAAAGCCGCTGTTCCATAACAACGGCTTTTTCGCATGTCAGCGCGGTTTATCGGCGTGCTTTGCAGCTTCCTGCTTGACGTAATCAATCAGCCCCAATTGAAAGCCTTCCTGTGCAAGGAGTCGTTTGGCTTCATACGTACTCGCGTAGTAGGCTTGGACATGCGGGTCGTTGTCCAGAACGTAACGACACGCCTGATCACGAGACAGCTCCTGGTACCAGTCTGTCTGTTTGATTTGGTCGACGAGATCCTCATACGCAGGTTCTGGCTTTTTCCATGGATTCAAACGATGAATAATTTCACCAAGGATTGCAACAACGATTAGAATTCCAATTAAAAACATGGCTGTCACCTCAAAGGTTGGATCACTCTCATGGTACCACTCTCCTGAAGGCGTCGCCATGGGGAAGTCGGTCTGCTTGCAAAACAAGGAGAAAGCAGGCATGCTATATACTGTAAAAGAAAGGGCCGGAATGCCTGGGAAAAGGAGGGCGCGAGATGTTTCATCCGCTTGTTTTTGACAATATCAGGGTTGTGTTGGAAGGTGCGGTATACGACCGGGACTTCGAAGGGGCAATCACGATTACGAACCGTTCGGATGTCATGGATATGGCTACGTTCCATCGACAGTTTCAGATCGAGTTCAAATTGGCTGATCAACATGATCATACAGCAGCTGTCCGTGCTGAGATGCAGCTTCGTACCCAGTTAGCTGATATTGCAGCCGAACAGCTGGAACAACCGTTGACAGAGCATATCGGATGTACGATTTGCATCCATTTTTACTTGCAGCTGGAAAATTACAGAGATGTGCCGGCAGAAGCGAGAGAAGTCACATTGATTCTTAATGACATTTGGGGGCAACGGCCGTATATTACACAGAAAGTATCGGCCAAGTTAGAGGAGCATCGAATCGATTGGCCGCCAAAGCAAATCACCAACCAGGTGACGCTGGATTTTCATCGGAAAATTGATGAAGGCAACATTGATGACCTGAACGAATTAATCGATCATACGGTTCAGTCACTTCAAAAGCTGCAGTTACACATGAATCAACAAGCAAAAAGGTAAGCGGGCAGAACGGGGATTTACAAAAGGGCAGATGCGTATTATTATTTTGTTAACCTTATCATATTTTTAGTTAACAAAACGGAGGCTAGTACGCATGAGAAACGAACGCTTGAGATGGCTATTGCTCTCTGCCATTTTTGCTGCAATGACTGCGGTATTGTCGCAGGTGACGATTCCCTTGCCGTTGATTCCGATTACTGCGCAGACGTTAGCAGTAGGACTGACGGCGACCATTTTGGGAAGAAGATACGGGACACTGGCTCTGGTTATTTACGTTTTGCTCGGTGCAGTCGGATTGCCTGTATTCAGCGAGGCAAAAGGCGGCTTGCAAATATTGGTCGGAAAATCCGGCGGGTACATATTTGGGTTTATTGCCACCGCTTATGTGACCGGGCTCTACTTGGAGAAAACAAGATTCAACCTGAAAAACGCCATCATCGCCAATATCATTGGCATGTTTGTCACACTCGCTTTTGGTACTGTACAGCTCAAATACGTTATGGACATCCCATGGGATAAAGCTGTTGCTTTTGGTGTAACGCCTTTCCTCATTGTAGGGGTTGTCAAAGCAGTTCTGGCTTCTCTAATTGGCATCAAGGTACGCGAGCGACTGATTGCTTCTCGTCTGTTGCGCACAGACCAACCTGTTCCACGATAAACAAAATGATTTCGTCAGCCATCCGAAGCTTGGGTGGCTTTTTTCGCATAATCTCCTTATCGTGCCGGATACTATCGGTAGGATTTGCAAGTAAAAAGGAGGAGACGTATGAACATCACGATCACCGGCCCAAAAGGTCTTCCAATCTCAGGGAATTTGATGGCATTTCGCCGATCGCCGCTTCAGTTCATCCGTGACGCTGCAAAAGAGCATGGGGAAGTCGTCCATTTTCGCTTCGGCCCTTCCCGCCATATTTATCTGTTAACGAATCCGGATCACATCAAAGAGGTTTTGGTCAGCAAACAGGCGCATTTTCGAAAAGGGAAAGGACTACAGGTTGCGCGAGCTGTTGTAGGAGATGGAATTCTTACCAGTGAAGGAAAAAAGCATTTGCGACAACGGCGGCTTATGCAGCCAGCTTTTCATCGAGATCGTATCGCCACCTACGGAGACGTGATGGTCCGGCAAGCCGTTGATCTCATGTCGGATTGGAAAACCGGGGAGCTCCGCGATATTCACTCGGACATGATGAAAGTAACACTTGCGATTATTACGGAGACGATGTTTGGCAAAACCGTCAAGGAAGGGGCCGATCAGATTGGACATGCCATCGATGTCGGTTTGAAATACGTGGCAAACAAAGGCTCCTCTTTTATCGACATTCCGTTGTCCGTACCTACCAAAAGCAATCGGGAGTTCCTGGAGTCGAGTGAGCTGCTGGACAAAACGATCTACTCTTTGATCGAAGCTCGGCGCAATAGCGAAGGAGAAGAGCATAAGGACTTGTTGGGGATGCTTTTGGCAGCGCGTGATGAAGATGATGGGGAAGGAATGACAGACGAGCAGGTTCGCGACGAGGTCATGACCATTTTTGTAGCGGGCCATGAGACGACTGCGAATACGATGTCGTGGATTTTCTATTTGCTGGCTACTCATCCCGAGGTGGAGAAAAAGCTGCATGACGAGTTGTCGACCGTACTGTGTGAAAAGCTGCCGACGGTCGAGGATATTCCGCAGCTGAAGTATACGAATCTCATTGTACAGGAAACGCTGAGGCTCTATCCTGCGGCATGGACGATAAATCGGGAAGTGGTAGATGAGGTTGAGATCGGCGGTCACACGTACAAGCCTGGAGAAACACTGATGATGAGCCAATATGTCATGCACCGTGACCCACGCTATTATGACCAGGCTGAACAATTCATTCCAGAGCGTTTTGACAGCGACCTCTTAAAAAGAATTCCAGCCTATGCTTATTTCCCGTTTGGTGGCGGGCCGCGTGTTTGTATCGGGAATAACTTTGCTTTGATGGAGGCAGCTTTGCTACTGGCGACGATTGCACAGCGATATCGACTAAGACTGGCTGAACCGAATCAGGTAGTGGAGCCCGAGCCGTTGGTCACCTTGCGTCCCAAGAACGGACTGCCGATGCGTTTGGAAAAGAGATAGAAAAAAATGGAAGTTGAGGGACAAAAAAAGAGGCATCTTATCACTACGGTTTCGCCGATTGTGTCAGATACCGAACTGGGGGTTATTTATCACTGAAAGCAACATGCTTACAAAAATTATTTTACTAGTAAAATATAAAGAAATAATTAACTGAGAATAAATCTATATAAAATAAGGGTAGCTTGTGAAAGCTACCCGTGGAAGAAGGGGATGGTGAAGGAGAAACTGCTTCCCATTCCCAATTCACTGTTTACCATCAGATCTCCGCCGTGAAGCCGGACGATGCTCTTGCAAATCGTCAAGCCTAAGCCTGTACCGCCACTGTTTCGATTTCGTGATTTTTCCGCCCGATAAAACTTGGTGAAAATTTTCGGTAAATCTTCAGCGGCGATTCCTTCTCCTTTGTCGATCACAGTAAAAAGGACATGCCCTTCTCGCTGATCACACGTAAGGTAAATGGAGCCATCCGGTTTGTTGTAGTGGATAGCGTTGTTTAACAAATTTTCCATGACACGCCGCAGCTTGGTCTCATCTGCTTCGATGTGTAGTTCATTGGAGATGCGCAGCTTCCATTGAAAGGTGAGACCTGCCTCTTTGATTCTTGGCAAATAGTCCTCAATGATTCCTCTCAAGAAGCTTTTGACATGAATGCGGTTAATACTGAGTCGGACCTCGGAGCTTTGAGTGGTGAAGTCCTGCAGCTCATCCAGCAGCTTTTCCAAGTCCGTCGTTTTTAGCTCGATTTTGCCCATCTGTTTCTGTATTTTGGTCATATCCGTCACACGACCAGAGCCGATATATGACGCATACCCTTTGATCGTGGTGAGAGGTGTGCGGAAGTCGTGGGCGATCGAAGCGATCATTTCTGCCTGTCTTTCTTCCGCTAAGCGAAGCTCATCCACCATTTCCCCGAAATATCGAAAGAGTTGCCCAAATTCATCATGCGATCGATACGTAAATGTGACCAGACGCTTCCCTTCCTGAATTTCTTGGGTGACGCGCGATAATTCGTTAACCGGCCTTAGTATCCAGCGAACGAACAAAGCGAGCAGAACCAATCCCACCAGACTAATGCTTCCGTAAATAAACCAGAGCATCATGGAAACCCCTGTTGTAGCCATCATGTCGTAATCATCTGTGTAGAAATAAACAACGATCTCCCCTGTACGCGGTGGCTCCTGCTGAAAATGGTACTCAGCGACCACTTTGAGGTCACTTTGTTTGGCAGAATCGCCACGACTTGATGCGGAGGGGGAAGGCATTTTCAAATTATAGGCGCGTGATGTTTTGCTGTAGATGGTGTTTCCATTGGCATCCTTTACGAGCATGCGGTACATCACGTCGTCTGGCAACTGCTTTTCAAGCTCCAAACGTTCGATTGGGTCCTTGAAATTACTGACGAGAAGCAATTGATTGAGCATGACCTTCTCTGCGGCTTCTTTCTCAGCCTGGTACTGATTATGCCGATCATTTTTGAGTTGAGCGACAATAATGTCTTGAAAAACAAATTTAAACAACAAGATGTTGAGTGTGATCAAGGCAATGAAGGAGAGCAAAACTTTATTGCGTAAGCTCATTTAAAGCTTCTCCCCGATAAATACGTAGCCTGTCCCCCATTGTGTTTTAATGAACTGACGTTCTGTTTCCAGCTTTTCACGGAGGTTTTTAATATGGACGGTCACTGTATTGAGCGAGCCATATCCATATCCCCAGACACGGTCATAAATTTGCTCTCTTGTAAAGACGATGCCCGCATTTTCTGCGAGGAAGGTGAGTAGTTGGAATTCCTTGGTAGATAGCTCAATCTTTTGATTGCATACATAAACGGAATACGTTTCTTTATGGATTTCCAGGTCCTTGAATTTCAAAACCGTAATCGGAGAGGAGGCCGTTTCCTTCTCAGGCTGCTCTTCGGTATGCTTGCGAATGCGCTCATAGCGACGAAGGTGGGCACGAATGCGAGCGAGCAGCTCTTCTGTATCAAAAGGCTTCGTGATGTAATCATCTGCGCCGATTTCGAAGCCGACTACTTTATCTACCGCTTTTCCTTTTGCACTGAGAAACAGTATAGGCAAATCCCACTCACGGCGAATTTGAGAGCAGAGCTCGTAGCCACTCATGTTGGGCATCATAATATCCAAAAGGATCAGGTTGGGACGCTCTCCTTGGCTGAGCAGCGAGAGTGCATCCTCTCCGCTCTCTGCGGAGGAAACGGTGAAGCCCTCGTTCTCCAAAATGTCTTCTAGCAGTTCAATAATCTCCAGATTGTCATCGACAATTAAAATGTGATCTTTCACCGGAACAACCCCCAGTTACTTCTATTAATAAGGAATACCATTCAAAGAATGGGTCTTGTCTATCATAACATGCTTTGACCTGATCAGGGGAAGAAACCCCGTAAGTTATTAAGTTGTTCTAATATGTGAGGGTACCTCTTTAGACCAGGTACTAAATTTCGTCAGAAAAAGCCAGAGACGTAGTGTCCCTGGCTTTTATTATTTTGCCGAATGACTATTTTTTAGCTGGTTTTTCCGGCAACGATGCAGCTTGCACCGCTTTTTCCTTATTCGGAGTTTCTGCTTTCGCTAGAACAGGAACGCTGAGACGCTTGGCGCCTACATAACGCTTGCTCCAGTAGTATGGATCGCTCAACTTGGTGTTGACGACTCCACGACCAGATTCCGAGTGCACGAATGTGCCGTCTCCGATGTAGATACCCACGTGAGAAATGCTGCGACCGTTCGTGTTGAAGAATACGAGATCGCCTGGCTGCAAATCTTTTCTGGCTACCTCTGTACCTAATTCGTACTGGGAAGCAGAATTGTGAGGCAGGTCTACACCTAACGCATCAAATACGTAGCGCGTGAAACCGGAGCAGTCAAAGCCCTTTTTGGACGAGCCGGAAGATTTGTAAGGGGTACCGTACAAGTCACTGACTACTTCATTGAGAGTATTCTCCTCAGCAGCCTGTGCAGTGCCTGCCCCCATAGCAAGCAATCCAGCCATAAATAAAGATAAAACCATCTTGCGCAAAAGAAACTGCTCCCTTCGTGAGCCTACGAGGTTAGCTGAAGGGTTCGGTCGAAAGGACGCCCTAGGCTGCTAGGAGTAGCAACCATTCACCCCAAAAACGTGGTTCCCCCGTTTCCGCCAAGCGGAATTCGGCTATTTTTCGATGTTTTTTTACACGCACTCTTACGAAGATTCTACGCCAGTCCTTTATTTCCTTCTTTTTATCTGTTCGTTCACATATTCGTCACAAAGATGCCGTCAAATGCTGTAACGTTTTCGTTCGACAGTGCAAGCCGCCTTTCGACGCGTGCATATTCTGTCTTGCGGGACAGCTCGTCCGATTAGGGCAGGAAATTGTCTCCGTCCAAGGACGGAGGGAAAAACCAACCGCACGCCCGTTATGGGAAGCCTATACCGAGGGCTACAATAAGGGCATAACGTTCCACAAGCACCACATGCAAAACGAATGGAGGTAAGCGAGTAATGAGCGAACGGTCTGGCAAAGTTCTACTCGGGCTGGTTCTGCTGCTAGTCGGTGGGTTGGTTCTTCTGGATCTGGTGGGTATCGATATCGGAGACTTGCTCGGGTTTATCATTCCCGGCGTGATCATGATATACGGTGCCAAAAAGATCATGGGACAAACCGGTTCACGTTTTTGGGGAATCCTGGTCTTCCTGTTCGGGTTCCTGATGTTGATTGGCAAGCTTGACCTACTGTTTCACGCGCTTCTGGCCATTGGGGTGATTTATCTGGGATATCGCTTACTGCGTCCCAGCCAAGAGCCAAAACAAGCGCCTCCTTCTTGGGAGCGTGAATGGGCCCAAAAAGTATTAAAGGAAGATACGCTGGACACTTGGGAGAGAAACGTAAGAAGACGCCCGCAGTAACGCCTATGTCGCAAGAGTCTTTTGGATGAACAATATGATGTGATATGATGAGGAGGAAAAAATAATGAGTATCTTTAAACGTTTGCGTGACCTGACAGTAGCTTCGGTAAATGATGCATTGGATTCCATGGAAGATCCGGTAGTAATGCTGAATCAATATATGCGTGACATGGAAGTAGAAATCGGACAAGTTGAAGTCGCGGTTGCCCGTCAGGTTGCACTGGAAAAGAAATTCCGTCAGCAATTGGATGAAGCCAATGCCCTGATCGAAAAACGCGATCGTCAAGTCAAGCTCGCCTTAACTGAGGGAGAAGACGAGTTGGCACGTCGAGCACTCGCTGACAAGAAGCAGTACGAAGGCCGGGCAGCGGAATATGAAACTCTCTACCTGTCAGCATCCGAGGCAGCTACACAAATGCGCGAGAAGCTGGCTGAGCTGAAGGAAGAGTTCTATAAAATGCGTGCGAAAAAGTTCACACTGATGGCACGTGCACAAGTAGCTCGTACACAAAAGCAAGTCAATCAAGCAGTTGTTGGTATCGGCAATCAGTCCGCAGGCCGTGGCTTCGCCCGCATGGAGGAAAAAGTCATGCGCATGGAAGCAGAAGCACAAATGAGTGGGCAATGGCGCCAAACGAACCGCGCTTGGGAGAACGCTTTGTCTGACCTGGAAAAGGATGATCTCGATGCAGAACTTGCTAGCATCAAAGCATCCATTAATGAAGCAAAAACACCGGTAGCCAAACCAGTGCAATCCTAATTCAACAGGAACTGGGGGACAAGGTGTAGAATAGATTGGGTCAATTCGGCAGCCTGTGTACATCAGGCTGCTTTTCCCCTAGGAGGTACGATTCTTGCAGGACTTCTTGGTCTTTTTGCGGCGGTTTATCGCTGAGCCTGGACGCGTCGGTAGTATAATCCCCAGCTCTCGTTTTTTATGTGAGCAAATGTTGAAAAGCGTCGATTGGGCTTCAACCGATGTGATCCTGGAGCTGGGACCTGGTACAGGGGCATTTACCCAAACGATCTATCAGCGCTTGCGTCCCGGCACACAGTACGTGCTTGTGGAACGAGATTCCCAATTTCGCTCTATGCTTCAATCACGTTTTCCCGATCTTCCTATCAGGGAGGAAGCGACTAAACTTAGGTCTTACTTGGAGGAGCAGGACCTTGTAGGTGCAGATGTCATTATCTCAGGTCTGCCATTCGCCAATTTTCCACAAGAGCTGCGGGCAGCAATTCTGGACGAAGTTCAATCTGTACTGAAGCCAGGGGGCCTATTTATTACATTCCAATATTCGCTACAACTCCAGGCTGAGTTGCAGGATCGTTTTCCCCGGGTTGAGATCGACTTTACCCTGTTGAACATTCCGCCTGCATTCATCTATACATGTCGTAATGGTCAAAGTGAAAACGATCAGCATGGGGCGTGAGAGAGGAGACTTTTGTGAAACTGTCCCGTTTGCACAAAATGTTGGCTGGTGTCCTGATTATTTTTACGGGAATCGGTCTTTTGTTAGACAGTTTGGGTATCATTTCGTTCGGTCTGTTTGATTTGTGGCCGATGGTGCTTATTTATTTCGGCCTTCGTTTGTGGGGGAATAAAAATCGGATTGGCGGAGGAATTTTATTCTCGCTGGGGACCATCATCGCGATGGATATGTGGTTTAGTGTCGGGATTGATGATTTGTTCCAGATTGCAGTGCCAATCGTGTTTATTTATTTCGGGTTTCAGTTGATTCGGGGCAAGAACAGCAGACGAGATCACCGTGTGAATCAGCCATTAGGCGAGAGTGGGACCCCATCTGCTGCGGAGACGATTTTGACTAGTGATGCGAGTATCCCGAATGACGTGAACGTTTCAACAGCGGAGCGCCCTTGGCTAGACAGCTGGAACAAATGGAAGCATGTTGGTGGAAAAATTCCTCATCACGAAAGCATGTCTTCATCCCCTGACGACATGCTGCCAAAAGATTCCCGCAGTTCTCTGATTGGGGATTATCACCTGACTTCCGGGCGTTTTGAACTGAATCACTTGCATGTCTGGCATGGAATCGGGGATGTTGTGATTGATCTTTCCCGGGCAGTGTTGATGCGGGATGAAGCGGTTCTTGTCGTAGAGGGCTGGGTAGGCGATGTGACGATTTATGTACCGGTCGATCTTCCTGTATCGGTAACGGCAGGGTTAAGTATTGGTGACCTGGAGGTGCTAAGCCACCGTCAGGGGGGGATCAACCGCAGTGTTAAGATTCGTTCTGATCAGTATGATGAAGCATTGCAAAAAGTAAACTTGCATATCTCGCTGCTTGTCGGCGATATAAAAGTCAAGTACATCTAGGAGGTACTGGCGGATGCGTCGACAGCGATTGGCAAGTATTCAGTGGCAATACGTGCGCTATGGCATGTTACTGGCCGTCAGTGCAGTTACTGCCGCGTTTATTTGTTTCTTTTGGCTATACTTTTTATGGAAAGATCACCCGGGGATTCATCGGTGGTACAACGAAGTAATCAGCGACCGCAACTTCGTGTGGTGGCTTGAAGAATATATAGGAATCAATCTCCCTGCCGATCCAGAGGGTTTGATTCAGCTTGCTGCTTTTGTTGTTTCTTTGCCTGCAGGTGTCTTAGTGGCATTGATCATTTCCTATATCGTCGGCAATTTGTTGAAAAAGAGACTCAGTGTACTGTGGGAAGCTGCCATGAAGCTTGGGCGCGGAATGCTGTCGTATCGGGTTCCCGAATTGGGCGTCGATGAAGTAGGCGAATTGGGATGGCAGATCAATCGCCTGGCTTCGCAATGGGAAGAGCAAGTAGCATCTTTGCAGCGGCTGTCGAACCACAATGCGGCTCTCGCAGAACAATTGAAGCATGCAGCGGTAACAGAGGAGCGACAGAGATTGGCGAGAGAACTGCATGACGCAGTCAGCCAGCAACTGTTCGCTATCGCCATGACGACTGCGGCGATGAAACGGCTTGTCGAAAAAAATCCTCAACGTGCAGCCCAACAGATTGAATTGGTCGAAGAGATGGCAGCAGCTGCACAAGCGGAGATGAGGGCGTTGCTCTTGCATCTTCGCCCGGCTACGTTACAAAACAAGTCATTGAAGGAAGCCATTCTGGAACTTTTAGATGAGCTGACGCGTAAAAATACCATGCAGCTGGCGTGGGAGATCGAAGACGTAGAAGGCTTGCCGAGTGGAATTGAGGATCATTTGTTCCGCATTTTGCAGGAGTCCTTATCCAACACATTGCGGCATGCCAGAGCTACCCAGATTACAGTGAAGCTGTTTACATTGCAAGAGCAGGTTCGCCTGCGAGTAACGGATGATGGTGTTGGTTTTGATCCAGATGGGGAGAAAATGACGTCCTACGGTCTGCGCAGCATGCAGGAGCGCGTAGCAGAGGTCGGAGGCTCCATGGAGATTTACTCGGCGATTGGGAAAGGGACGCAAATTGAGGTGCGTATTCCTCTAATGTCACAGACGGAACGGGAAGGGTGAAGGCTCAGTGATTCGGGTACTTCTGGTAGATGATCACGAAATGGTTCGGATGGGTCTGGCTGCTTATTTGTCTACGGAGGACGATATTGAAGTCGTAGCAGAGGCAGGCAGTGGGGAAGAAGGGGTGCGAATGACGCAAGAGCTGCGCCCAGATGTTGTTCTGATGGATTTAGTCATGGAAGGCATCGGCGGTGTGGAAGCGACTCGGCGTATTCGAGAAAGCTGTCCATCCAGCAAGGTTATTGTCTTGACTAGCTTTATTGATGACGAAAAGGTATATCCGGTCATTGAAGCCGGGGCATTCAGCTACTTGCTGAAGACTTCGCGTGCAGCCGAGATTGCAAAGGCAATTCGCTCTGCTGCGGCGGGTGAGCCAGTTTTGGAATCGAGGGTAGCAGGAAAAATCATGGCCCGTTTCCGTCACGGTCAAGAGTCCCATCCCCATGAGCAGCTAACGCCGCGCGAGTTGGAGGTTTTGAAGCTAATCGGTCAGGGCAAGTCCAATCAGGAGATTGCTGATGAGCTCATTATCGGGATCAAAACGGTCAAGACTCATGTCAGCAACATTCTTGCCAAGCTGAACGTGGAGGATCGCACGCAAGCGGCCATTTACGTGCATACGCATAGCTTAGGTTAATCACATCGCATCATGTATAGGTAAACGCGCCAAATAGCTCCTCAGTAAACAGGGGCTCTTTCGCGCGTTTACTTGTTTAAACCGTTTTCTTGTACGCAAACCGTGAGTTTTTTTCGTAGATGTGGTAAAGATAGTAAGTAACGAATGAGAGATAACGGAAAGGAGGGCCGGGCTATGAGGCACAAACCTCAAACACGCTCCAAGGTGCTTTCGGCTGACAATGGTGTGGATATCGTTGGCGATGTTCACGGCTGTTACGACGAATTTATAGAATTGCTCAAACGCTTGGGATATGAACGAACCCCAGACGGTACATATCGCCATCCCCATGGCCGAAAGCTCCTTTCCCTCGGTGATATCACGAGTCGTGGACCTTACTCAATCAAAATGCTGCAATTTTTTCACCAACATGTCACGGCAGGCCTGGCTGAGATGGTAGATAGTAACCACGGGTGGAAAGTAGCTCGTTGGCTGGATGGTAGACCGGTAACATTGGCTCACGGAGATGAAAAAGTAGAAGAGGAAATTCGGCTGTATCAGCAAGAATATGGACCGAAGAAGGCCTCCTTGCTGCGTGAACAGAGCCGTAGATTGCTATTTTCTTCTCCTTCGCACATGATCATCAAACAAAATGAAAAAATAGTGGCGGTCGCCGTTCATGCGGGGATTCGCGACGATTACATAGGGATGGATTCGCCTGCGGTCTACACATTTTGCCGATATGGCGATGTGGCAGGGACGGGACCGGATGGGCGCCCGATCCGCAGAGAATGGGCAAAAGAACGAAAGGTGACTTCGCCCATAATCGTATGGGGACATGATCCGCATCCAGAGCCAAAACGAAAAAATGGCACCATCAACATCGACCAAGGATGTGTGTTCGGCGGAATGCTAACCGCCTACCGTTACCCAGAGGACGAACTGGTGAGTGTGCCAGCAAAAAGAAATTATTCGGGCTTAACGGATACGCCGCTGACCCGTTTTAAGGCAGACGATTAAACCGAGACGTTCTGTTACGTTTTGAGCTTTTCGAATAGTCGCTTCAGGATGACAGCCTGTGCCCAAAGTGGCAGAGGTTGGTCAGGCTTCTGACGCCATTGTTCATCGGTTAATAATCCTTGATCGTACAGCCAGTTGACGGCTTCCTGCTTCCAGTCAGCTCCGTTCCCAGGAGAAGTGGTGGGAACAAGGGTTGGTGCTACAGTCGGTTTCGGTGTAGAAGTAGGAGTCGCAGGGGGCTGATAGGGAAGTTTAGCGTACGTGCAAAATGCCCGGACTACGCCTTCCGCGAGATCTCGCCAATCCTGCTGTAGCTTATTTGCGTCCAATGCATTGTCGGCAAAGCCATACTCGACAATTACCGTCTCCACGCTGCCAGTCTCCCGGTGCATGAAGTAGTAATCAAGCCGCGGATTATCTGGCAGTGTCCGCGTAAAAATGCGTCGATTCGGCATCCCTTCCGCTGCCAGGGCATCCTGGATCAATTGGGGAAAGGTTGGGGAGCCGTAAATCGAGTAAAGGACCTCGGAGCCTCGGCCGCCACCTGAGTTAATATGGTTGGATATACAATAGCGAGCACCACTGTTTCGAACGAGAGCAGTCCGAGCCTCACTTGTCACAGTTACATCGGTTGTCCGTGTGATCGCAGCAGGAATATTTAGAGCCAAAAAGCGATTATATTGGTAGAGCGTTATTTGCAAATTCATATCTTTCTCGGTAAATTGCGTGTTGTTGCCACCGCCTGGGTCACTGCCACCGTGTCCAGCGTCCAGAATCACAATTGGAGCCATGTTGTTTCACCTCTTGCTATTAGAATATGCTTGAGACAAAGATATTGTTGAGGGCAGTGTTCTCATTTTCCAAGTTTTCTAATCACAATTTACAGAAGATAGCCCAACTATGGTACAATAAAAGAGTTCATAATTACGTATAGAGGATGGTAATGTATTGATGGCTTGGTACAACTGGGTAATTCCAATTGTCACATTGTTAATCGGTCTCGCTGGTGGATTTTATGGAGGGACTTATTTATTGAAAAAACAAATGTCCAACATGCAAATGGACGAAAAGCAGCTTCAAGCCATGGCCCGTTCAATGGGGATGAATCTTAACCAAAAGCAGCTCAAACAAATGAGCCGTACGATGAAAAACATGAAAATGCCAAATAAATTCGGGAAGTAGCGTGAAAGGGAGTGTCGTTTGATGGGGGCGACCCGGCTGCGCTACACGATGATCGGTTTTATTGTCGGTGTGTTTATCGTGTATTTGAAAGACCTGCCGCTTGCTGAAGGAACTCGGTTTGCGGCCCCTTTTTACGGAGCGGGGATTGGACTGCTCATTGACGGCATTATTTTACGTTTGAAAAAAAGAAAACAAGAATAGGGGAGGAGCCTGGCGAATGATGCCAGGCTTTTTTCTATTTGAAAGGGCTTATTTTTCAAGAGACTCTGCAAAATACTGGACGATAAAATCACAGAACTTGCGTGCTGCAAGGGAGAGATATCTTTTTTCGTGCCGAATCATTTGAAAATGTCGCTGGCAGATCGGGTGTTTGATCGGAAGCATGACAAGGTGTGGGTCTTGCTCTCGACTGATACAGCCGTAGAGGGCGATGCCAAGGCCTGCGCGGACGAGCTTTTGGATAGAGCCGGGATCATCTACCCGACAGGCGAATTTAGGGGTAATCCCTGCTTTTTGAAAGAACTGATCGTACAGCATTTGGATGGGAAAGTCCTCCTTGTAGCCGATAAAGGACTCCTCAGCCAAATCGCTTAGGCGAACACTGGTATGCTTGGCTAAGTGATGTGTGCGCGGGACAGCTACGTGAATATCTTCTTTCAATACGGGTGTAGTCAAAATATCCGGCAGCTTGATCGGCAAATGGGTGAAGCAAATATCCACTTCGCCTGACTCCAAAAGGAGTGCCATTTCTTCAATGGTGGCTTGCGTGATTTGGAAATGCACATCGGGATGGAGGGCGAGAAATTTGCCCAACGGTTCTGATAACAAATCCAAGGTCGACGTTGCCAGATGTATACGACCATGCTCCATTCCGGCCAGATCCGATACGACTTTTTGACCTTCCTCCAACAAGTTCAATGCTTTATCTACACGTTCCAAATACGCCTTTCCAAATGTATTCAGCCGAATACGTCCTCGCTCGCGGTCAAATAACGGAACCCCGACATCCTCTTCCAACCGAGCAATGGTCTTGCTGAGAGCAGGCTGAGCAATCCGCAGCTCTTGGGCGGCTTTCGTCATATGCTGCCACTTGGCCACTGTTCGGAAATAGTGCAATTGCAACAATTCCATTCGATTCAACTCCATATACTTAGGTATATCAACTGCATGTCAAAAGATATATTTTCGTTTATTTTAAAATCATTATAAACTACAACAAGTAAGGCAAACAATCACCTTCCCGGGAAGAAATCGGTGATAACGAGAGGTGTCTTTCCAATATGCAAACCGAATCACAACAACAATCTGCTGAAAAAGTTCTTCGCGTACTCGTGTTTACGCTCATGATGACAGTGATGAGTGCTACGATGTTCAATATCGTGTTACCGCAAATCAGGACAGAATTTCATTTATCTTTTAGCAAGGTTAGCTGGGTGACGTCTGCCTTTTTGTTAATCTATGCGGTTGGAACCGTGATGTACGGCAAGCTAGCCGATTCCTACAAGCTCAAACATTTGCTTACATTCGGACTGATTCTGTTTGCCATCGGCTCCCTTGTCGGATTTTTCGCCCATAATTATGGCATGGTGCTTTTGGGGAGAATTGTGCAGGCAGCAGGAGCTGCAGTTGTTCCGGCGACCTCTTCGATTATTCCGGTGCGTTATTTTCCCCCAGAGAGTAGGGGGCGAGCTTTAGGGATCTCTATGACCGGGATGGCAATCGGTAGCGCATTAGGTCCCGTTCTTTCGTCTTTGCTGGTCAGTCTGCTCGATTGGAGATGGCTGTTCTGTATGCCGTTGTTCACGCTCTTTGCCGTGCCTTTTTTCCGCAAGTATTTGGAGGAGGAGGAGCGGGAAGCTGTCAAAATGGACTGGATTGGCGGAGGGCTTCTCGCCATAACGATTGCATTGATTCTACTGGCTATTACGAATCAGAGCTTGCTGCTCGCACTCGGGTGCATCCTCTCATTCCTTCTGTTCTTGGTAAGGATTCGGACGACCGCAGAACCCTTTATTCGCCCTGACTTATTCCGGAGTAAACGCTACTCGCTCGGGCTGGTCATTGCCTTTTTGATGATAGGGAGTGGCTATTCGTTCGCTTTTCTTAGTCCGCAGTTGTTGGCCGATGTGAATCATCTGGCACCGGGGCTCATTGGCTTTGTCATGGTACCTGGGGCGATTGTGACCGCGTTCTTGGGGAAAAAGGCCGGGATTCTTGCAGATAAGAAAGGGAATTCGTATTTATTTTACACAGCGTCTGCGCTACTTTTGAGCAGCTTTGTCCTCTTCTCTTCCTTTGCGGGAGTGTCCCCGTTCTTCATTGCTGTTTTCCTGATTTTTGGCAATGTCGGACTATCGTTTATGATGATTTCGATGTCAAACGCAATCTCGCAGTCGCTACCAAAGGAACAGATCGGCGTCGGTATGGGACTGATGGCAATGCTGAACTTTATTGCAGGTGCACTTGCAGCTACTTTGTACGGCAAGTCGATTGATGGAGGAGCTGCTGTGAGCTGGAATCTGCTCAATAGCTATCCAGGAGCGTCGGTTTATAGCAATATTTACTCCGCTTTAGTGCTCGTGATACTGGGGCTCGCTTGCCTTTATTACAGACAGTTCGGCCGCAGCTCGGTGAGAGGGCTCAATTAATTGGATTAGTAAAATTATTTTTATTGCTAGCTTCCATTGACAACCAGATGTAAACCGAATAAAATTTCAAACAATAATAACAATAACGCGAAGAACGGGAACAGTAAGTGGTCTGATCTGTTTAGAGAGCTGCGGGACGGTGCAACGCAGTCAGAGAAACCATTGAAGCTCGCCCGGGAGCGGCAGGACTGAACAAGATGTAGCGCTGCATCGAGCAGTAAGTTCTGACGGTTAACCTCCGTGATCGGGTTGTGCTGGTCGATCAGGATCAGTACATGAGGTGGACTTCTGGCGAGCAGCTGGGGTCAACGAGAGTGGTACCGCGATAGACAAGGTCTGTCGTCTCTTCGATAGAGACGGCAGGCCTTTTTGATTTTCTGATTTTCACAACGACATAGAACAAACGCGAAGAACGGGAGCTAGTAAAGCGAATTTCTTGTCCAGAGAGCTGCGGGTAGGTGCGACGCAGTCAGGAAATGCTCGAATCTCACCCGGGAGCGGCTAGGTTGAAAACGTTCAGTAGACCTTGACGGATCGTCCCACGTCATCGGGACAGCGAGGTGGATTCTCTTTTGACAAAAGAGGGGATCAACGAGAGTGGTACCGCGGCAGCCAAAAGCCTGTCGTCTCTTGTATATGGAGACGCTAGGCTTTTTTTATTACGGTTAAAACGACTAAAAATTGAGGAGGCATTACCCATGACAAAACGAATCCATATTTTTGATACGACACTGCGTGACGGAGAGCAAGCGCCAGGAGCGTCTCTTTCGCCTGAGCAAAAAATCGTGATTGCAAAGCATTTGGCAGACCTCGGCGTGGATGTCATTGAACCGGGCTTCCCGATCTCCAGCCCCGGTGACTTCATGGCGGTACAACGTATTTCACAAGAGGTGCACGGCGTAGAAATCTGTGGCTTTGCTCGTGCGGTGAAGGAGGACATCGATGCTGCTGTCCGGGCTACACAGGCGGCAGAGCGACGCAGACTCCACATGTTCCTGTCATCCTCTAGTATTCATCTGGACTTCCAACTCCGCAAGTCGAGAGAGCAGGTGATAAAGATCGCCCGCGAAATGATTGCGTACGGCAAACAGTTTGTAGACCGGATCGAATTTTCCCCGATGGATGCGACTCGCACAGGCGATGAATTCCTGTTTGAGATGATCGAGGCAGCGATTGAAGAAGGCGCAACCATTATCAACATCCCCGATACGGTAGGGTACGCACTTCCAGAAGAGTATGGGGCTATGTTTACTCGTGTTATGAAAAACGTCCGTGGCAGCGACAAGGTAGAGTTCAGTGCACACTGCCACAATGACTTGGGACTCGCAGTTGCAAACAGTTTGGCAGCGATTCGAGCGGGGGTCACTCAAGTCGAGGTAACGGTCAACGGGGTCGGTGAGCGGGCAGGGAACTGCTCTTTGGAAGAGCTGGTGATGGCAATTGAGACGCGCAAAGAAGCGCTGGATGCCGAAACTGGCATCAGACCGGAGCACATTTACACCACTTCACAAAAGGTGAGCCGTGCCATGAGCTTCCCGATTGCTTTCAACAAACCAATTGTCGGTCGCAATGCCTTTCAGCACGAAGCGGGAATTCATCAGGACGGTCTCTTAAAAGAGCGCAGCACGTACGAAATCATGGACCCGGAGAGCTTGGGCGTTCCTCGCAACATGATCATTCTCGGAAAGCACTCCGGCCGTCATGCCATCAAGCACCGCGTAAACGAATTCGGGATACAGTTGACTGACGAACAGATGGAGGCCCTGTACGTCCAATTTAAAGAGCTGGCTGACAAGCAAAAAGTTGTCCAGGATCATCAATTGCTTGAACTGGTGGGACATACCGTGAACGCTGTACTGGAGCCATTCACACTGGTAAACGCTCAGGTGCTCACCGGCACATCCGGACATCGCATGGCTTCCTGCACGATTACGAACAATGTAACGGGAGAAGAACAAGCATACTCTGGCACCGGAGAAGGACCTGTTGAGGCATTGGTGGCAGGCATCAAGCAGGCACTGCCGTTCGACGTGGAGTTTACGGACATGGAGCTGTATTCATTGTCGTCGGGAGAGCATGCGACAGGTGAAGCGATCGTGACGGTCAGTGCCAACGGAAGTCATTTTAAAGGAGTTTCCGAGCATCGAGATGTACTGATGGCGGTCGCGCAGGCGTTTATGGCGGCGAGCAATCAGGCGGTACGTGATCATCAAGCAAAAACTGTAGCAGTCGGGGCTAGCTAAAAGCCAAACCATAAAAAGTCAGCCTGAAAACCTTGCTGTTTTACACCATAGCAAGGTTTTTTTGTATGTTTGTAACCATAGTTTGACCGGGGAAACCGATTGTTTGACGGATAGTCGCTGTTTAGATGATTGTCTTTTTGTGGAGGAAACTGGAAATCAAATGTAACCTTTTGTAAGCTCGTGCGAATAATGCAAATGAGAAGCAGGAAACAAATCTGAGGAGGAAAGAACAGATGAAAAAATGGAATCGGGCAGTTATGTCTGTCATGGCGGCAACTCTTCTGACAGCCACGCCAGCATGGGCGGCTCAAGCTGGGAAGACTTCAGCCAGCCATACGGGAGTGGTGGTGGATGCGACAGCGCAGGCCATGGCCCAAAAAACAATCGACAAGCTGTCAGAGCTACTGCCATATATGAAAGAGCTCACTGTTCAGAAAATGGACATAGGAGAAACAAGCGATGTTGTAATGGTAGAACGAAAAAAGGGAGACGGCAAAAAAAAACCCGTGATGGATATTTATCTGGACAAGAAGACAGGGGACATCAACAGCTTTGGTTATGAGACAGATGAACCGGATGACAAGGAGCTTCCGTTGGACGTCCAGAAGGAAAAAGCGGATGCATTTTTGAAAGCTTTACTGGGAGACGCTGCGAAGATGTACCAATATAATCCGCAAAAGTCAGAGCAATTGGGCGGTCCCGCATATCGGTTAGTCATAAACGGGGTTCCGCATCATGATGAAAAAATGTCTTTGGGTCTGAATGGGAATGGGGAGGTCGTCTCTCTGATCAGCAACGTTGGGCAGATCTCCAAGCAGATTGATCCTGCTTCCCTTCCGAAACCAGAAGAAGCGATGTCTTTAGAAGAGGCAGAAAAAGCAGTCGTAGGACTGATGACACCCGTTTATCGTTCGAATAAAGACCGCAGTGGCTTGATGTTGACCTATCAAGTCTCCTGGTCCGGATTCTTGGATGCCAAGTCGGGTAAATCAGTCGAGACCGAACATGCGAGATTTTACCGAGAACCCAATCTTTCAGCTCCTGCTATTCCAGTTTCGCCGCAGGGCCAAAAGTTGACTGCAAAGGATAAGGATGAAGCTGCGAGCCATTTGAAAAATCTTCTTGGCTTTGACTCAACCGGAACTACTTTTACTGAAAAGGTCCCCGAAAATAAGCCAAATGGGGATGTGAAGGAGTTTCAATGGAAAAAAGGGGATCAAGTCGCCAGCGTACGGGTAAAAACAACGAATGGTCAAGTCGTTGCTCTGTATTTGGAAGACGATTCTAAAGAGCCTAGCAAGAAGGTATCCATCGAAGAAGCTCAAAAGACAGCCCTGCAAGTGCTACAAACTTATTTGCATACCGATACAAAAGCCGTGGCAATGGACAAGGATTTTCGACTGAAGCAATCCGATCATTACATCTTCAATTATTTCAACACGATAAATGGCATCCCGGTTGAGGATCAATCCTATAGGGTTGAGATTAATAGTGAGACAGGCAAACTCATGGGCCTGTTTGGAGAATTCGATCCCAGCGCAGTCACTTATCCCGATCTGGCCAAGGCAGTCTCACCAGAGAAAGCTGCCAAAGAGTATCTGAAGCATCATCCATTGGAACTGATGTACTATGCTCCAGTCATAGACCGTGAAAGTTCGGAGTCCACGATACTGGTTTACAAGCCACAAGAGAATGACTATATGTTAGAGTACGTAGACGCCCTGACTGGGGAGTCTATCCAAAACCCAAGAAAGAAGAAATAAGGGAGTGCCGTGCTTGCTTTCAATAATGGAGCAAGCACACTTGTTTTGTGTAAAGGAGGGAAGCAGATGTATGGGAGCTATGAAGAGCGGATTCAGGATCTTGTCGAAACCTATTATCAGGACATCTATTATTTCCTCTATCACTTTATCGGGAACAGAAACGACGCGGAAGATATTACCCAAGAAGTATTCACACGGGTGTTGCAGGCATTGCCTCGGTATGACGGAAGAGTGCAGATAAAAACATGGATATTTTCCATTGCCAAGCATGCTGCCATTGATCTTTATCGACGCAAAAAATTCCAGAGAATATTCGCGGATATTTGGTTTAAAGAGCTTCCAGCCAAGGATGGCTTGCCAGAAGAGATTTATATGGAAAAGGAGCGAGACCGCCAGCTTAGAGATGCGATTCTCTCGCTTCCTCCCAAGTATCGCATGGTTGTGATTTTACGTTCTATTGAGGGGCACAGCGTGAAAGAGACAGCAGAGCTCCTGGGTATCTCTGAGTCCAAAGCCAAGGTAGACTATCATCGGGCCATCAAACTCGTTCAGCAAAAAATGGAGGAAAGGGGACGGAAGGAGGGGGGAGCACATGTATTGGAAAGACGTAGATATCCTACATGAGAGAATGAAAGAATTGAATCAATATGCTCCAAAACCGCAAATGGAAGCAAAGGAACGGCTAAGAGTGGCTTTAGCGGCAAAAGCAAGGAAAATGGATCAGCAGTCAATCGCCAGCAATCGAATGATCAAAAGTGTTCAGGCTGTTGCCTTTTTTCTGTTGGTTGCCTGGGGAGCTTCACTCGCTCTTCCTTCAACTGACGTAGAAGAAGCAAGGCACTCGTCACCAGAACAGTTGTCTCCTCCGAGTTTTGAACCGATGACTGTTACAAAAATAGCTCCTGAAAATACCAAGGAAAGTGTACCGGTACCTCCTGCGGTTGGGGTGAAAAAAGAACAGATAGCGGGGCCAGAAAAACGAGTCACTACAAAAGAGTCGAGAATAGGAGAGAAATCTTCTAAGGAGAGCTCTGCTAAGACAACAACGGCTCCCTACAGCAAAACGACCTCGACTACCCTGCATGACCAAGCAGCTGCCTATCTCAAACAAATGGTTGGACAGGATAGTCGCTCCTACCAGTTTGTAGATTCCTTGTCGGATACAAAGCAAAAGCAATTTGTCTTTGCGCGTACCGTAAACGGGATTCCGTTCATCAATGATCACTACATCGTGATGCTAGATGAAGCCAACAACGGAAAATCTGTACTTGCTAGCCAGATTCAGATAAGAGAAAGAAATGAACAAACCTTTCCTGATCCATCCCGTACGATTTCTAAAGTAGAGGCGGAGTCCATTCTAGCCGACGTCATGTCGCTTTTCTATTCAGACACGCAGAACATCAGCTACAATCCTGACCTGATGGGTTTTGTAGATGCCAAAGATGGTCAATTGATTGGAGTCGAGAGGGAATATAACCAATTGCGTGGCAAGAATTACAAGGTGAGTGGCGTTGGAACGAGAATGATTGCTATGAATAAAGAAGAGGCCATGAGAATATTGGAAACGAATTTTGATTTCACGGTAGAAGGAGAAAGCTTGTGGAAAGTGGAGGGCGACAAGGGTACGACTACCTATCATTGGAAGGTGGGTAAGAACAGTTCTGTTTCTCTTCAGGCGAACGATTTGACAGGTGAGGTCACTGGATTCGAGTATGTGAATCCGCCAACATCTCCTTCTGCTGAAGCGAAGGATGCTACTGTTGTGACCGATACAGCCGTTTCATTCCTTCAAAAATATCTGGATTCCGAAACTACGGGGCTACAAGTGATCAAAGTTGAACTCCATTCACCTACATACCACATCTATTTCAAAGCTCTGTCTGGAAAAAAGCGTCAGGAGAATCATGTACAAGGGTACACAGTTGACATCGACTCCAAAACCGGAAAGGTGATCGGCTTTCAGAAGGATTTATCCAGCAACACTTCAAGTGCGCAGACTGACGAGCAAGAGATGCACCCAGAAAAAGCAGCGAGAGCCTACTTGAAAAACCATCCTGTAGAGCTGGCTTATATATGGGTGAAAGGCCAAGAGACCCCTTCGTTAGTCTATGTGCCTTTGGAACCAAAGGCAATGGCGAGCTATCTTGATTAAACAAACGGTGCAGGATAAGAATGCGTCATTATCTCCAGTGCGGGACGAATCACACATGCTAGCCGAAAAAGGTCCCCTTTGTGCAGGTGACCTTTTTCGCTATGCGCGTATCATTTTTCATGAGCCAGGGTCGATTTGTAGCGATGTAAGTAAGATGAGCGACCATTGCCCGCATTTCATCACTGTTGTATGGCAATGGTTTACCATTCATGCATCGTTGAAAAAAGCCGTTGATCCGATCCTCAATTGTCAGTACCTTGTCAGAGCGGGCGATGTACTGCGGATAGACGGTGGTAACTCCTGTCAATGACGAGGTCGAATCCAGCCCGGCATTGCCATGGCAGCTTGAGTAGGAGAGTTTGTTATCACTTGCTTATGGCTGTAGTGGGGAGAAGAATATTTCCAGTCTAGGCTCCAGGCTCCGTCCTGCTAGGGGTTAAGACTGCCCGCTCCGAAGGGATTCGCGGGGAAACGCAAAAGTGGTAGCCGCTTCGTAACGCGAGCACGTTGCGTTTCTGTTGCCCGCGAATCCCTTCTCCGCTCGGTAGGACTCCACAAGTCGCTACGTCTGGAAATATTCTTCTCTGGCGTAACTGAAGGCATTTTTCATCATTTTTAAAGCTTTAAACTATCGGAAAACAAGGAAAGCTCGTAGAGGAAACAGGAGAAATAAGCGAAGATCTTAGGGACACCGACCGAGACTCCATGCAAAAAGCGAAACACGGTCTTAAGCGTCCACCTCTGAAAAACTTCCTGAATGGACTACTTTGGACGCGGTTTCGCTTTTTGCATGGAGTCGGGCAGTCAATCCCCCAGGGGGTGGCCCTAGAAGCTGAGCGTTTTCTCCTGTTTCCTCCCCACCACTACAGCAGCGTACAAGTAGGGCTTTTTAATTCAAGCAGTAAAAATCAACTCATACACCATCTTCACGATCAAAGTAATGGATACGACCAAAAATAACGGACGAACATAACGTACCCCCGTTTTGATAGCCATTTTGGCTCCAAGGTTCGCACCCAACAGCATCGCGATCCCCATGATGAGACCAGTCATGAAGACGACCTTGCCCTCCATTGTGAAGACAAAAAGCGCTGAAATGTTACTGGCCAGATTCAAAATTCGGCCATTGCCGGCTGCAATCACAAAATCATAGCCAAACAAAAGCACCATCAGAAAAACAAAGAATGAACCGGTTCCAGGCCCGAAAAATCCATCGTAAAATCCGATTAAAAAGGTAAAAGGAATCCCGATGCCGAGCGTGAATTTGGTCAGTCCTTTGTAGTTGGAATCTTGACCGAAACGCTTGTTGAAAAGGGTGTAAACAAAAATAAGTGCCATCATAATAACGACAAGGATCTTCAAAAACTCCTGAGGAACGAACAGAACTGTTTTCGCCCCGAAATAAGCACCGATCAGCGAGACAGGAAATAAGATCAGCATGAGCTTCTTGTCAAATTTACCGCTCTTGATAAAGGTGTAGGAGCTGGTGGCAGATGAAATGGTGCCAGCCAATTTGTTCGTGCCAAGAGCAAGGTACGGGGGCATTCCTAGACCGAGCAGGGCGGGGAGGGAGATGAGCCCGCCTCCACCAACAGTACTGTCGATGAATGCTGCAACGAATCCAAAGACGGCGAGAAGTACGATCGTTGATAAGTCCATTTCCACTAGATATCACCTGATTCTATTCGTTTGTAATAATCCAAGTCTAGCACGCTCCTTTTCGTTTGCAAGATAGAAATCTTTGAAATAATAAATAGATTAATATACTTTGCATACCGATTTGTTGAAAAACTTTTTACCTTGCAGTATAATGAACTCGTAAGCTTGACCTACATAATTTGAGGAGGAATGTTACAATGGCACATCAACTTCCTGCATTGCCTTATGCACACAACGCTTTGGAACCACATATCGACGCGCAAACCATGGAAATCCACCACGGACGCCACCATGCTACTTATGTTAACAACCTGAATGCAGCTCTGGAAGCACACGCAGACCTGCAAGGTAAAACTGTAGAAGAGCTCATCAGCAATCTGGATGCTCTGCCTGAGTCCATCCGCACTGCTGTTCGCAACAACGGTGGAGGCCATGCTAACCACACACTGTTCTGGGAAATCATGAGCCCGAATGGTGGCGGCGCACCAACTGGTGAACTGGCTGACGCAATCAACGCGGCTTTCGGAAGCTTTGACAACTTCAAAGCAGAATTTGCAAAAGCAGCTACTACTCGTTTCGGTTCCGGATGGGCTTGGTTGACTGCAGAAGGCGGAAAAGTAGCAATCAGCTCTACTCCTAACCAAGACAGCCCAATCATGGAAGGTAAAACACCTATCCTTGGTCTGGACGTTTGGGAGCATGCTTACTACCTGAACTACCAAAACAAACGCCCTGACTACATCGGCGCGTTCTGGAATGTTGTAAACTGGGATGAAGTTAGCAAGCGTTTCGCAGCAGCGAAGTAATTGTAACTTTACCAGCCAAAAGGCTTGTCGTTCTTTAGGAGCGGCAAGCTTTTTTTGTTCAGAGCAAAGAAACGGCATCGATTCTGGATACACTTGTAACCGAGATGATTATGCGATATAATACTTACAAAAAGTAACTAAGTTTAAAAAGTATAGAGGAGAGTGTACGCATATGATGCCGTCTTTTTTCATTGCACATGGTGCCCCGTTACTTGCCATAGAAAACAACGCCTATACAGAAGCACTGAACCAATTGCCTAGCCTGCTTCCACGCAAGCCGCGTGCTATCGTCATATTTTCCGCTCACTGGGAAGCACATGATCAAATGGTGGGAACGATGGACACCTTCCCGACTATTCACGATTTTGGCGGTTTCCCGCAAGCGTTATACGAAATCGAGTACCCGGCAAAAGGAGAGCGTGAAGTAGCGGATGAGACCATCCGACTTCTTCAGGAAGCTGGTATTCCTGTCGCTCTGAACACGACGAGAGGCTTGGACCATGGACACTGGGTTGTTTTGCGCCATATTTATCCGGATGCAGACATTCCTGTTGTTGCTTTATCAGTTAATCCGAACCTGACTGTAAAGGAGCAATACCAGATCGGCAAAGCACTCAGTCCCCTACGCGAAAAAGACGTTCTGATCCTCGGCAGTGGCGGAACTGTCCATAATTTTTCCTATATGAACCTGAGAGAGTCCGATGGTGCTACCTTTGAGTGGGCGGAGCAATTCGAAGACTGGCTGCAAACAACCTTGACTGACTGGAATGTCGAGGATCTCGCCAACTATCGCGAGCTTGCTCCACATGCCGAAAAAGCTGTTCCCGCGTATGGAACCGAGCATTTTGTTCCGCTTGTGTACGTCATGGGAGCTGCTGACGATGAACGTACAGCGAAGCGCCTGCATATGAGCATCCGCTATGGAAGTCTCAGTCACACCCTTTGGCAGTTTGGTGATTCGAAATAATGACCGTGCACATGGAGGATGTTTATCGGGAGTATAAATCATTACTGTTTTCCCTTGCTTACCGGATGACGGGCTCGGTAACGGAAGCGGAGGACATTGTTCAGGATACATTTCTTGCATTGGCAGGTACCGACATCCAAGACATTCACCATGTGAAAAGCTATCTGTGCAAAGCTGTGACCAATCGCTGTCTGGACTTATTAAAATCTGCCCGTTGGAAGCGGGAGCAATATGTAGGGGAATGGCTGCCAGAGCCGATGCTGGACGCTTCGGAAACCAATGATCCCTTGCATACGGTGATTGCCGAAGAAGCAGTCTCATATGGCTTGCTTGTTCTCTTGGAGAATTTACCGTCGACACTACGGGCCGTTTTTGTGCTCCGAACAGCACTCGGCTACGAATACAGTGAAATTGCCACGATGCTCGAAATGACCGAAGTAAATTGCCGGAAGAAGTTTAGCCTCGCAAGAAAAAAGCTGGCTGAAGCAGGATATCAGGCGATCATCCCTCAGTCGAATCGGATTTCGAGCCTGGTAGAGCAGCTAATGCAGGCCATCTCCAAGTCAGATGCGAAGGCATTGATCGGCCTTTTGACAAAAGATGCTGTGTTTGTCAGCGATGGTGGCGGGAAAGTCCGTGCGGCTATTCATCCCGTCTTCTCAGACGAGCGGATTACGGCCTTCTGGATGGGGGTATGGCCAAGGTGGGCTTCTCATGCTACCATGCAAATTCGCTCGATCAATGGCCAGGATGGAATCGCTGTCTACTCCGAAGGTCAGCTGAAAGCGATCATGCAGATCACAATAAATGAAGAAGATCGCATTGAACGTTTGTACATGATAGTCAATCCAGATAAGCTTGCCCATTTGCAAAAAGAAAATGGATGATTCGTCACAAGAACGATACTTCACTCGTCTTTGAGGTTGAAAGCAAATTCGAGTGGAGAGGAAAGATGAATCATGCAAGCTAGAATCAATCATCGTACAGTGAATCCCGAAGCGTATCAAACCATGCTCAAGCTGGAAAAATTCGTGAATGAAAGCGGCTTGGACAAAAAACTGATTGAGATGATCAAAATTCGTGCTTCCCAAATCAATGGCTGCGCCTTTTGCATGGATATGCATACGCAAGATGCGCGCAAGCTCGGTGAGACAGAGCAACGAATTTATTTGCTCAGTGTATGGAGAGAATCAGCGGTTTACACAGAGGCAGAGCGGGCCGTCCTTGCTTTGACAGAAGCTGTCACGGTCATTACAGCTAACGGTGTTTCAGAAGAGCTCTACCAGCAGGTTCGCGAGCATTTTGACGAGAACCAGTACGTTGCCTTGATTATGGCGATCAATACGATCAACAGCTGGAACCGAATCGCGATTTCGACAGGAATGAGTGCTCCATATAATAAGTAAAGATCAGTCAAGCAAAAGACACGCCTCTTATAAAAGGAGCGTGTCTTTTTTCGGGCTATACATCCATTCCGATTTTTCTGCCCGGATAGAACTGTTTCTCTTCGGAAAGGGGATTACCTTTGGCAGTTAGCGCGGTAGGCGTAATCCGGAAGATGGCGGTTGTACTGCCCATCGAAGAACGATACTTGATGACATGCTGCAAAGGCAACGGTTCTGAATAATAGCCGGGTACGTACTTGTCGATCATGGATTGCATCGCATCGCGCATCTCTTCAGGTTCGGAAACACGCTCAATGGTCCCAGCGATAAACACACTCATGTAAGCCGTATCGATATGGGCAGGCACAGGCGAGGCGATTGTGCCGTACTCCTCGCAAACACTGAAACATACGCGGTTGTTGCCATTGATCATTTCGATCTTTCTGCCAGAATCCGCGCCGTGAAAATAAATACAGCCATTCCACCAAGCAAAATTCAAAGGCAGGATGTACGGCTCGATTTCATTGGACAAGCCGAGATGGCCGACCTTTGCCACTTGCAAAAACTGGTCAATTTGCTCCTGATCAGTGATGGTACGCTTGGAATAACGAATTGGTATCATGTCGAGTCCCCCAGTCTGTCGTTGTTATTTTGATCGTAATGGGTATTTGACTAGGAGAACAGGTGCAATTTTGGTGAAAATGAGCGGGTCAGATGACAAAAAATAACCGCCCTCTACTGACAGGGGCGGCAGTCTCGTCGATTACGAGCGTTTTGAATCCAATTTTTTGGTAAGCTGTTCTTCTCCGCGGTGGATCCAACCGACGAAGGAATCACGGATGGTCAGGTCAAAGTTGAGGTAGACCACGGCGACGAACATGTAGTGACTTTTCCCTTGAAAACGCGAGCGGTAGCGTAGATCAATCCATTTGACCTCGTAGCCAAAGGAGCGCTCCTTTGTTTCTACGTGCACATGATGGGTAAAAGCAAGAAAGGACTGGACTTTGTAACTTTTCTTGGCTGCCGCAATCCGCTCATTTTCCGGTTTGATGGAGAAGGTGTCCAAGATGACGACGTCTCCCGAAATGACTTCACCTACATACCAATGCTGGTCTGTCTTGGCGACGAAGGTCCAATACGTCCAGGAAAGAGTAGGAATGATGGTGAAAGTACCAGCTTTGCCGATTCGCTGACGAACCAGCTCGGTCGTTCGTCTTTGCACCTGACAACGCCAGTAGTAGTACCCGGCAATGATCACGTATATCCATAAAAAGACGTGTCCAGGATGCGCACCTGCTGCCCATAGCATAAAGCCGACGAGATGAGCAGCGAAAATGAACGGATCGAAAATGAAAATGGCGTTGAGCGCCACCCATTTGTCGCGAAACGGGTACAGGCCCTTTGTGCCATAGGAATTGAACAAATCAACGAATACGTGTAAACAGACGGCCAGGAATATCCAGCCGAGCAAATGCAGCCAATGGTGCTGTGGCATTATGGCCTGGATGAGAACGAAAATGGCTCCAGTCCAGAGAAATAAAGCGGGAACCGAGTGAGAAACGCCTCGGTGGTTGCGAATGTAGGCAGCGGTACCACGAAGGCGGACTAAGCCATCCAAATCAGGTGCCTGCGAGCCAATGACCGTTCCAATCATGACGGCCATTGCAAGTGACGGAGTAGAAGCTACGACAGGATCAAGATAGGCGAGCCCGGCCAATCCAAAGCCCATGGCAAAATGTGTGGCTGTATCCATGGAATCGTTGTCTTCCTCCCTTCCTTCCACTTTTATTGTTTATTATAGCGTTTGCCTAAGGTTAATTCCCGCCCGTTCTGAAAATATTTGTGTGCTTGTTCGCACGGGGTGGGAAGGGTATGATGAAAGCGTTGAATCGGTAAAGGAGGAACATGTCGCATGCTAACGGTTTTCATTGAATATAAGCTGGATACTGAAAAACGAAGTCACGCTCTGAGATTGCTCACCAAGATGGCTGAGCGAATGGAAGCGATGGGTGCACGTCAGTATCGCTCAATGGAGGGCTTGGATCAGCCCGGTCTGTTTGTCGAAACGTTTGAGGTCGAGACTGTTCACGTATACGAAGAAATCAAGGCAAACCGATTGGCAGACCAAGACTTTTGCGACTGTATTTCCGGCGGAGCTGCGAAACTGCATGTGTGGGCGTTTCGTCCCGCGGAACTGGGTTGAAAAGGAGTAGAAGAAAAGGAAATGGCAAGAAAAAAAGAAAGCTTGAAATATACACTTCCTGAACAATTTCATGTGTTTGGCTTTGCACAGGATTTGCTGGCCTGGTACGACTCACAAAAGCGGGATTTGCCTTGGCGGATCAACAAAGACCCCTATCGCATCTGGGTATCGGAGATCATGCTTCAGCAAACACGCGTAGAGACCGTTAAACCTTATTATGCGAATTTCATGGAGAAATTTCCGACGGTGAGTGATTTAGCGAAAGCGCCCGAGGATGATGTCTTAAAAGCGTGGGAAGGACTCGGTTATTACTCCCGCGCGCGCAATCTTCAAGCCGCAGCCCGCGAGGTAACGGTTCGCTATGGAGGAGTTGTGCCGGATACACCAGAAGAGATCGCTACACTAAAAGGTGTCGGGCCGTATACAGCAGGTGCCATTCTTAGCATTGCCTATGAAAAGGCGGAGCCGGCTGTGGATGGAAATGTTATGCGTGTTTTTTCACGCCTGCTGTATTTAACCGATGACATTGCCAAGCCTGCCACAAGAATCAAAATCGAGCATCTCGTACGCCAGGTCATTCCAGAGGGAAGAGCGGGAGATTTTAATCAGGCTTTAATGGAGCTGGGAGCGATGGTTTGTGTGCCGCGCACTCCGCAATGCTTGACCTGTCCGGTGTTTGACTACTGTATGGCGCGTCAGGAGGGAGTGGCAGAAGAGCTGCCGGTCAAAGGCAAAGCCAAACCTCCACGTCCTGTTGATCTGCAAGTAGGCATTATCGTTCGCGACGGCAAAGTCTTGATGAACAAGCGTCCCGATCAGGGGCTTCTCGCTGGCATGTGGGAATTCCCTACTGTTGAAACTGAACAGGAAAGTGATGCTGCCAAGCAGGAGGCACTTGCAGTTGGTTTGCGTGAACGATTCGGAATCGATGTAGAAGTCATGCAGCCGCTGGGTACGGTTCAGCACATCTTCTCCCATTTGCAGTGGAACATGCAAGTATGGTCCTGTGACTGGATCGAAGGGGAAGAGCTCTCCGCTCATGCAAGATACGTAGCTTGGGAGGAATTAGATGCTTACACCATCCCGATGGCGCATCAAAAAATTCGCGAACTATTGGGACAAAAATAACAAGTAGGCAAAGCTGTCGGGCATTTCTCGGCAGCTTTTTTTATTTTATCAGTCCGATATAACGCAAGCCGTGAGATATCCCGCCATCATCGACGTGTCGCGTTACGTAATTGGCATACGGCAATAAAGCTTTATGCGCATTGCCCATCGCGATCCCCATCCCGACATAAGAGAGCATTTCTTTGTCATTCAGACCGTCTCCAAAAGCAACTGCCTTGCTTGGCGCAAGCCCGATATGCGAGAGGAGCGCTTCAATACCAAGCGCTTTGGAACCGCCTTTCGCAAAAACATCTATACAATACTCATGCCAGCGTATAAACGAGAGAGCGGGAATCTCTTCTCTGTACCGCTGTTCATGCGCATCTGGCGTAAACAACAGCGCCTGATAAATATTTTCAGAATAGGCGAAGTCCGCATTGTGATCGGGGGAATCAAGCTTCAATTGCTGAAAGGTCCAATCCAAATAAGGATGCTGCTGATGGGTAGAAAAGCCCGCCGTACTGCCTTGAAACACGATGGGATGGTCGTGCTGGGCCGCGATCTGTTGCAATTGATCGAGTGTTTTTGGCGGGATGGGGCGATCATAAATGGTTTTTCCTTGATAGACGACATATGCGCCATTGCAACTGACATACGAGTCGATGCCGCACTGCTGGGCAAGCTTGTCAAAATAATAATGAGCTCTGCCTGTTGCTAAGACGACCTCGATCTTGTTTCTTTGCAGCTCTTGAATGGCCTAAAGCTTCGAGAGAGGGGGAGAGGAGTGGAAAATAAAAAGATCATGCCCCCGCAGACATGATCTTGGTAAAACCGTTTTTTATCGAATCAAAAACTCTGGAAATTGTGTCACGATCTGATGCTTTTGTTCTTCCATGCGTTTCAGCGCTTGCTGTTGCATGTATTTTGCTTCAATTTGCTTCGGTGTCAATTTTCGTTTCTCAATAATGATCGTGAAGAAAATCATTGGAATGTACATGAGTGTATCCCTCCCATCCCGTTAGTTTGGTGCAGTCAGCTACCATCTATCGCTTTGACTCCTGTAAACCTCATCATCTGACGCCGTTGTTTGTTTTTCATACCAAAATCCCTCCCGTAGTCAAGTAGTGGTGTCCATTAAATGCGGCTTACAAATTGTGCAGCTTCAAAAGCATGTTCTTCGGCGCGTTCTTCGAGATAGCGACAGCGAGCAGATTCCGTGAAAAGTTTCTCTGCTTGTTCCTTGTTGCGTTCAATCTTGACCGTGAAAAGCAAAAAGTTCAGTACCATTACCAATCACCCCCTTTCAAGGTGGAAAATGTTAATTGTCGAGAAAGAAAAAGACCACGGGCGAAAGCCTGCGGTCTTCTGGCAACAAAAACGGACATGCCGCTTTGAAGCACATAGAAAGACCACAAGCAACAACGCCTGTGGTCGGTAATAGACGAAATGGAAACGTTGAAGAGTACGAATACTACTGGAATTCGTCGACCCAGGAGGCGCTGCTATATTTAGTTGGAACATCCACAAGACGATCAAAAAGAGCTGAATTTAGATTCATTGCTATCATCATCATGGTGCTGCCTCCTTTCTTTCCGTAGTAGTGTGTGGAACGTACTCTTAGAATATGGCATTTTTTTCTTGTTGTAAAGCGATTTTTTACCTATTTATAGAAGAAAGTATATTCTGAATATAATAAAAAATAATAAATAATAAACAAATGTGTAGTCCGGTGAGCAAAGGAAGGTTTACAATGAGACATATAACGGGTAACAATATAGGACAATCAACACGCAGAAAGGTGATGCTAGCGAATGAAAACACCCGGACTCACTGTAAGATCCAAGCTAATCGCTACATTTTCCACAATATTAGTAATCCCCATGCTTTTGCTCGGGTTGCTTTCATATCAGAGTGCCAAGGCAGAGTTGTCAGATGAATTGCTTACGACTGCCTCTGAAAATGTTCGATTGATAGATGCGCTTTTGAATCACACATTGCTGGAGCAATCGAGAAATGTAGAATGGATTGCCTCTGATATTGTACGCCAAGACATCTTAGAAGAGAACAAAATGAAAACGAAAAAACAATTGCAACGTTTTCTCGCGATGAACCCAGAAGTGAGTGAAGCGTATATCGGAGACGAAAATGGTGGCATGTTGACCGCGAGTGATTCGAAGCTTCCAGAGGGATTCGACCCGCGAAAAAGGGATTGGTACATAGCAGCTATGAAGCAACCCGGCAAGAGCATCATTGTGGACCCATACGTTGATGCCATAACGGGGAAAGTCGTGTTGGGAATGGCGATGTCCTTGCCAGATAAATCCGGTGTTCTGGGAATTGATATTCAACTGACAGCGCTGGACGCGACGGTCAAGCAAGCGAAAATCGGTACCCAAGGTTTTATGGCGATTTTGGATAAAAACCGAAAAATGCTAGTCAATCCAAATGGAGAGTCTGGCGTGGAGGTTACAGAGTCTTGGGCGGATACTGTATATGCAAAAGAGTCAGGTCGCTTACAATTTCAGCATGAAGGAAACCCCGTCCAAGCCGTGTTTACTACGAATGAAAATACGGGCTGGAAGCTGGTAGGCGTGATGTATGAAAGTGAAGCAGTAGAAGCAGCAAATCCGATTTTTTACACGATGCTCGTGATTATAATTGCTGCGCTGGTGGTAGCTGGCGGAGTCATTTACCTGATTTTGCGCTCCTTACTCCGTCCTCTGCGCATGTTGACAGAAGCGGCGGAAAAAATGAGCCAAGGCGATGTGACACAACAAGTAGATATTCGAAATGACGATGAGCTGGGTACGTTGGGCAAAGCCTTCAATCATATGGCGGAATCACTTCGGTCCTTGCTTCATTCTGTGAATGATTCTGTTCAGCAGCTAGCTTCTTCGGCGGAGCAGCTCGCAGCAAGTGCGGATCAGACGAGCAAAGCGACAGAACAGATTGCAGAAACCATGCAAGAAATGGCGGAGGGAACCGAGCAGCAAGTCTCTCATTCGCAGGAGGGTAATGCAGCAGTCGAACAAATGTCGGCAAGAATCGGTCAGATCGCAGAGTATACACAAAATGTATTCACTGCAGCCAAGGAATCGTCACACTTGGCAGTGACCGGAAACAAATCCATTCAATCGGCTGTGCTTCAAATGAACGCATCCAGCGAATCGATTCACAGTCTGGCAGAAGTCGTGGATAATCTGGGGACGCGTTCCCAAGAAATCGGAAACATCGTGGATGTGATCACTGCCATCGCAAACCAAACCAATCTGCTCGCACTAAATGCGGCAATCGAAGCGGCTCGAGCTGGGGAGTCTGGACGAGGCTTTGCTGTAGTGGCTGATGAGGTACGCAAGCTGGCAGAGCAATCTGCAAGCTCGGCACAACAAATTAGCCAGCTGATCACCGCGATTCAAGCGGAGACAAACCATGCAGTGATTGTTATGGATCAGAGCAAGCGTGAAGTAACGGAAGGTATTGAAAAGGTGAACGAAGCTGGCCAATCCTTCGAACAAATTCAGTCAGCCGTCAATGAAGTGGCAGAGAAAATCGGTCAGGTATCTGAAGCGACACGTGATTTCTCCACGAGGACACAGCAAGTGGTTGAGATTATTGGTCATATTTCCGAAGTGACACTGCAAGCGTCAGATGGAACGCGGAGTGTATCTGCAGCTGCGGAAGAGCAGCTAGCCTCTATGGAAGAAATCGCTTCCTCAGCCGTTTCTCTCGAACATCTCGCGGAGGAATTGCAAAACCAGATCGGCCAATTTCGTATCTAAAAATAAGCCCGGCGCCGTGTTTGCATTCACGAGCAGCCGGGTTTTTTACTTAATCGTAAATAGGTGACGAGGAATGATCCCATCCCCCGCTGTCTCCATTCACTGGCCCACGGGATTCAAGCTCATGGATGACTTTGACGTGAAGAGAGGCTCCTTCTGCACTGAGGTAAGCTGCCAATTGTGAAAAATTGTGATGGTAATAAAGCAGCTCATTCATTTCCCAATCAGCTAGTGGCATCATGGTTAATTCGGACAATTCCCGACCTATGTACACCCTGCCATTCCTCCTTATGTGGTAGTGGTTTGCCTGATACCGCGAGCTTAGTATGGCTATAGTTGAGAGGATCAAGTCATGCCGAGATTTTTTCCGTAGGTAGAAAAAGCGCAGGTGGAGTTGTATAATGAATAAGTGATTTTTACATATTAGTACCTGCTATTAATAGTTGGTCAGGTTGGGAGGTAATCTTTTTATGAATACAACGAAAAAAGTTGCACTGGTTACTGGCGGGACGCGAGGAATCGGGAAAGCGATTGCTCTTCAATTGGCAGAACAGGGCTATGACCTGGTGCTGAACTATTTGCGTAACCGCACTGCGGCAAGAGAAGCGGCAGCAGAGCTGGAAGCAAAGGGCGCTCGTGTCCATCTGATCAAAGCCAATGTAGGGGATGTAGCAAAAATCAAAGAATTGTTCGCAGAAATTGACCAGGAATTCGGTCGCCTGGATGTCTTTGTAAACAATGCGGCATCGGGTGTATTGCGTCCGCTGATGGAATTGGAAGAAAGCCATTGGGACTGGACCATGGAAATTAACAGCAAGGCGCTGTTGTTCTGTGCCCAAGAAGCGGCAAAACTAATGATCAAGGGCGGCAACGGCGGAAAAATCGTGAGCTTGTCCAGCCTTGGGTCCATTCGCGTTCTCGACAACTATACAGCGGTTGGCGTATCGAAGGCAGCTGTAGAAGCGATTACTCGTTATTTGGCAGTCGAGCTCGCACCGCATAATATTGTAGTAAACGCTGTATCTGGCGGAGCGGTGGATACGGATGCACTCAAACATTTCCCGAATCGTGAAGAATTGCTCGGCAGCTCAGCAGAGCGTACGCCAGCAGGACGCATTGTAGAGCCGGAAGATTTGGCTAATGCTGTGATGTTCTTGCTCTCCGACAAAGCGTGGATGGTTCGCGGACAAACATTGATTGTAGACGGCGGTATTTCTCTTTTGACATAATGATTTATTGTAGATGGAGTAGGGAGTTGGAGACTTTGTGGTGTGGCGACACAAGACAAAGTTGTCCATGTGTTGTACAATAGAGGAAGAAGGTTACGAAGGAGGCAACACATGCTGATTCGTCCGTTTCGACTCGGTGACTATTCGGCTATCACACGTATTTGGCAGGAGACGGGGTTGGACCAATCGGACAAAGAGTCATTGAACGATTTGGCCCAGCATTTGGCTTGGGACAGCGATCTGGTAATGGTTGCAGAAATTGAAGGCAGAGTGGTAGGGGTCGTGGTTGGCACGATCGACGGAGCACGTGCCTATTTCTACCGATTGGCTGTACTTCCAGAGATGCAAGGCTCAGGTATTGGTCGCGAACTCGTTGAAGCAATTGAAAAGCGTTTCAAGCAACGAGGTGTCAATAACGTCTTGATCATGGTCAATCAATCAAATCCGGAAGTCCTTCCGTTTTACCTTTCACTTGGCTATGAAGTACAAAAATATGTTACACTTTCCAAAAAGCTCTCTTCTTAAAGGAGGCTTGTCCCCATTCAAATAGAGAAGAGAAGAAAGGGGAGAGTCATGTCACCAACTCCGGGCTCCAATATCCGCATAGAAAGTTATAAACATGACCATTCGTTGCACCGCATATGGGACAAATCTACGTTGATTCATACCAGTGATGCGGTGGTGATTGGGGGAAATGATCGGGTCAAGGTGACAGAAGCAGACGGGCGGGAATGGCGTACGCGTGAACCGGCCATTTGTACATTTGGTAGAGGCCAGTGGTTCAATACCATTGCCATGATTCGTGATGACGGTATTTATTATTATTGCAACATTGGTTCGCCCTTCAGCATGAAGGGACAATTGCTAAGCTACATAGACTATGATCTCGACGTAAAAGTGTTTCCCGATATGACGTACTCAATTCTCGACGAAGAGGAGTTTCTTTTGCATAGCAAACAGATGAACTATCCTCCATTTGTTGTGGAAAGAGTGCAGACAGCATTGCGAGAGGTGCTGGATTGGGTAAGCGCACGACGCGGCCCTTTTCAAAACGGTTTCGTCCAACGTTGGTACGAGCGTTATCTTTTAGTGCGAGATGATGAGGAATAATCCCTTTCCCGTATGACCGGGGGAGGGATTTCCTTGTTTGCAAAGGAGGTATGACGGTTGAGCATACGCCGCTATTTGGCTTATGTCCTGCCCTATTGGAAACAAATATTGGGCACTATATGTATTGGGATTATTAAGTTTGCGATCCCACTTGCTCTGCCGCTTCTTATCAAATACGTCATTGATGACCTGCTGCCGAGCCCGCTTCCTCAAGAGGAAAAGCTGAAACAGTTATTTTGGCTGATGCTCGGGGCCTTTTTGTTATTTACCGTTGTTCGCACCCCTGTTGAGTACATCCGGCAATACTATGCACAGTGGGTATCCAGTCGTATCTTGTTTGACATCCGCAATCAATTGTTTTCTCATTTACAACGACTGTCGATGCGTTACTACAACAATACAAAAACGGGTGAGGTCATCTCTCGGGTCATTAACGACGTGGAATCCACCAAAAGCTTCGTGGAAACGGGCTTGATGAATCTCTGGTTAGACCTGATTACGATTACGCTGACGATGGGGATCATGCTCTATATGGACGTGGAGCTGACGATTGTCGCCATTATTGTTTTCCCTTTGTACAGTATCTCTGTCAAGTTTTTCTACAAGCGCTTGCGTCAATTGACGAAGGATCGTTCTGCTGCACTGGCGCGTTTACAAGGGTATTTGTACGAACGCGTGAACGGCATGTCGCTCATCCGCAGCTTTGCATTAGAAAAGCAGGAGAGCAAGGAATTTGCCAAGGAGAACAATCAGTTTTTGGATAAAGCGCTGGCACATACGCGGTGGAACGCCCGAACCTTCGCTGTGGTCAATACGGTGACAGATATCGCACCGCTCCTGGTTATTGCCTATGCTGGCTACCAAGTCATCGGCGGGAGTATGAGCGTAGGGACACTCGTGGCATTTTATGCTTATTTGGAGCGTTTGTACACGCCGCTGCGACGTCTGGTCAATTCCAGTACAGTACTGACTCAGGCAATTGCCTCGATGGACCGGATGTTCGAGTTTATCGATGAATCGTACGATATCGTCGACAAGCCAAATGCAAGGGAGTTGCCAGTAGACCCTGCAACGAAACGCATTCGTGGAGAAATCCGCTTTGAGAATGTGTCCTTCCGCTATCGGGAGGAAGGCCCTCTCGTCTTGAACAATGTAAATCTGAGCATCTCTTCTGGTGAAACAGTTGCGATTGTCGGGATGTCAGGCGGCGGAAAATCTTCTCTGATCAGCTTGCTGCCGCGTTTTTGGGACGTGACCGAAGGGAAAATTACGATTGATGGCATCGATATCCGCGATGTGAAGCAGCAAAATTTGCGACATCACATCGGGATGGTGCAGCAAGATAATATTTTGTTTAGTGAATCAGCAAAAGTGAATATTTTAATGGGCAATCCGGATGCAGATGACAGTGCTGTGCAAGAAGCTGCGAAGGCGGCCAATGCCCATGACTTTATTAGCGAATTACCGAATGGCTACCATACGGAGCTGGGAGAGCGTGGCGTGAAGCTCTCTGGCGGGCAAAAGCAGCGAATCGCGATTGCGCGAGTTTTTCTGCGTGACCCGGGTATTCTGATCCTGGATGAGGCGACGTCTGCACTCGACTTGGAATCAGAGCACACGATTCAGGAATCTTTGTCCAGATTGGCAAAAGGAAGAACCACGCTCATCGTGGCCCATCGACTTTCGACGATTACCCATGCGGACAAAATCATTGTCATGAAAGAGGGACAAATCGTTGAGGAAGGCACCCACGAGCAATTGCTGGAGAGAAAGGGAGTATACTATGGCCTGTGGAGTGTGCAAGATTTAGGAAGTACATCCGACCTGCAACAGGGATAAGCAGATGGGATTGGAGGAAATCCGATGGAGATATGGCGCCGTAATTTATATGTGCTCTGTGGATCGTTGTTTTTCGTCATGGTGGCGATGAGCATGATCATGCCTTTTTTACCGCTTTACATTCAGCAGGATTTCGGAATTGAAGACCCTCACCAAGTCACGGCTTGGGCGGGGATTATTTTTGGAGCCAACTTTTTGACGGCGGGCCTCGTCTCGCCTATCTGGGGAAATTTGGCCGATAAGCACGGGCGCAAGATCATGATTTTGCGCTCGGGATTTTTCATGTCTATTACCATGGCAATGACCGGTTTTGCGGGAAGCCTGTGGCAGCTTCTGGCTCTTCGTCTGCTCAATGGACTCGTAAGGGGAATCATCCCAGCCAGTACCGCATTGGTAGCATCCTCTGTCCCAAAAGAACGAATTGGCTATGCAACGGGATTGCTTCAGTCTTTTATTACGGCCGGAACGATTATGGGACCGCTGTTTGGCGGGGTTCTCGCGGAGAAGATCGGCTTTCGGATGATTTTTGTGATTACCGGTTGCGTATTATTATTGGCCACCTTGGTCATTACGTTTACGGTGAAAGAGAACTTTGTTCCACCTGAAAAAAAGGAACGGTCGAGTCTACGGGAAGATTTTCAGATGATCTTTTCTTCCAAAGAACTCCCGGCGCTCTTTTTTGTAACCGTAATGATCCAGTTTGCGTTGTTTAGCATTATCCCTGTGTTGCCGATCTACATTTCGCAGTTGCTCGGTTCGGAAGGGGCAAAGGTAGCGCTGTGGGCCGGAATTGTCCAGGCTTGCATGGGGGTAGCAAACGTCTTTGCCTCCCCACAGCTGGGGCGTTTAGGAGATCGGTTCGGTTCGCAAAAGGTGCTCTTGTTCTCGCTTTTGGCTGCCGCAATCATCTTCATTCCGCAAGGTCTCGTACATACGGTATGGCAATTGGTCGCGCTCCGGTTTTTGTTAGGCTTGTCGCTGGGAGGACTGCTTCCATCCGTCAATGCTTTGCTGCGAAGAGCAACACCTGTACATATGGTCAGTCGTGTTTATGGCTATAACAACAGCTTCGTCAGTATCGGCAGCATGCTTGGACCGATGATTGGCGGTTTTTTGGCAGGCTATGTGAGCATTAGCGGAGTCTTTTACATGACGAGTGCTTTCTTGTTTATTAACGCAGGCTGGGTGTACTACAGCTTTTTCCGAAACAAATCTGTACAGCATCCTGATTCTGGAATAGAATAAAAGGTAATTTTCGCGAAAAGAGGTGCACCTCCATTGTGATGTCGAGTCGGTGTGAATAACTTCATATTCCATCAGGACGACGTATAGGCTGGTCCTGAACCGACAGGAGGGTGCGCTTCATGTGGCATCGACGCTTTATTTGCCTCTGGGCGGGTCAGACATTGGCCAACCTTGGGGATGTATTTTATATTGTTGCGTTTATTTCGGTCATTTACGCTGCAACTGGCTCTGTCATGTACACGTCGTTTATACCGGTTGTCATTGTGGCATCGCAGTCTGTGAGCAGCTTGTTGGCACCGCTGGTGTTTCAGCGATTGTCGTTGACGGGCATGCTCGTGCTGTCGCAAGGCTTGAAGACGATACTTTTGGCTGGAGCCTCCTTAGCCGTCAGCAGCGGTGTAGGAGAGCAGGGAGAGTAGATCTGGCTGTTGTTCGGATTGGGGTCAGCCATCGCCTTTATGGATGGCTGGGCAAACCCTGCACGCAATGCCATGGTGCCGCAGTTGGTCGGACGAGAAGATCTCATGCGAGCGAATGGGTTGCTTGCCACCTCGGATCAAACCGTTCATTTTGCTGGCTGGGCCGCAGGAGGATTACTCGTTTCTTGGCTGGGAGCAAGTATCGTTCTGTGGGGAACGGTTGGTGCCAATGTAGTGGCAACGATCGCGATGACAGGCATTGCACCGGCGAAGGAAAAGCTGTGCGAAGAACAGGGGGCCAGGGCGGCAACAGACTGGCTCACTGGATGGAAAACCATTCGCGATGTGCCTGTACTGCGACTGCTGGTCGCAATGGATGTTGTGATCGGCTTGTCCGGGGGTGTGTGGATCGCTGCGATTATGCTGCCATTTGTCCTCGATGTACTTGGACAAGGAGAAGCATGGTGGGGCTATATCAATGCCGGTTACATGCTTGGAGCCATTGCGGGTGGGACGCTGCTATTGATGTATGCGGAGCGGATGCGTCGCCATTTATTTCGCTGGATCGTTTGCGGTACGATTGGAGTCGGTTTTTTTACCTTTTGTTTTGGTAGCAGTACGAACGCTCTGGTGGCACTGTTGTTTTCCTTTGCGCTTGGCCCGTTTTTGGAAATGGTGCATGTAAGCAAGCAGACTCTTTTGCAACAAGAGACGGAGGAATCGGCACTGCCCTATGTCCTGTCAGCAAAAGGTACGATTGATTTACTCGTTTTTGGGGCTTCTGCCTTGGTGATGGGTGCTATCGCTGAATGGCAGGGAGTCCGGGCTGTTTATTATGTCTCTGCTGGATTGTTACTCATCGCTTTCCTTTTTGCGTTGCGCTTGCAAAAAAAGCAGACGGAGCATTCCAGTGGGGTTACCGTAGATTAAAACACGAGCAGGCTGTCTTATCCGTAGACTTTTCTACTGGTAAGGCAGCCTTTTTTGATGATATGCTTCTTAATCATAAGAAGGTATATGTATTTTTTATCTATTTCCATAAAAAAAACTTATCGCAGTAGTTACATCAGCTTCCTCTCTTTAATAAAATCAACAAATGCTTTTAACAAAGAGATTTGCATCGATTCCTTCCGATAGATCATCCACGATTTGCGCAAGATCGGCTCTCCGTGCTTCGTCCGCAATTGAATCCGGTAAAAGTCTTCACTGCCCGTCAGGACAATCTGCGGGATGATCGCATAGCCAAATCCACTCAAGACCATCTCCTTGCACGTCTCCATGTGATCCACTTCCATCGTGATCGATGGCGGCTTGGAAAACGTCTCCTTCCACCAGTTGTCAAACAAGTTTTCTAGCGAGATATCCGTTTTGTACATGATCCTGGGGAGCCCAGGCAGCTCAGGAAGCGAAATCTCCCGCTTGGATACAATCCAGATGTTTTCTGTCATGATGAGATGCTTTTCCTCCGGCCAGTTGTAATCTCCGCGGATGAACCCGATATGCACATCCTGTTTGTACACGGAGTTCGTCAGTTCTGAGCTGCGGCTCGATGTTACTTTGAACTCCACGTCCGGGTATTGTGTATGGAATTGCTTTAAGATATGCGGTAACTTGTAGCGGGCCAGGCTGCTCGCTGTGCCGATTTTTAATGTGCCTGATATTTTATTGTCCATGCTTAACAGAAATTCTTTTGTCCGCTGCAACTGCTGGAGCATCTCAATCGCATACTTCACCAAATACTCGCCCTGCGGGGTGAACTCCACGCCTCTCCTGCCCCGATGCATGATCGTAATCCCGAACTCTTTCTCTAGCTGCTGAATGCGATAGCTGAGCGAGGGCTGGGATACATACAAAACCTCCGCTGTTTTGGTCATATTTTGTTGCTCATAGAGTGTTTTCAAGAGCAGCCAATCCTTTTCGTCCACGTCATTTTCACTCTCCCTGCACGCTTTGGTTTTGTACCTTTATTGTAGTAGCAATTGAATGAATCGTACAAAAAATTTATGGAAAATGATAAAACATTCGTATTTCTTTTTATATTCACGGGTGTGGTACCTTAATGGCACAGAATCAAAAAAACATTCATGGAGGCAGCAGATGTACGATTTTGGCCAAGTTCACAAAATCCCAACCGTGATCATGAGGGGGGGCACCAGCAAGGGATTGCTTTTACGTAGATCGGACCTTCCTTCAGATCCAAAGCTGCGCGATGAAGTCATTTTACGCTTGTATGGGAGTCCAGACAGTACGCAGATCGATGGATTGGGCGGAGGCACCTCGCTATCCAGCAAGCTCGCCATAGTCGGACCGTCCCTTCAGCCTGATGCGCATATTGACTACACATTTGGTCAGGTCAGCCTGGAGAAAAAGGTCATCGATTACAACGTTACATGCGGTAACTTTGTCACGGCAGTCGGCTTGTATGCAGCAGAGGAAGGATATGTGCCGTTACAGGAGCCGGTTACCTACGTACGCATTTACAACACCAATATCAAAAAGATGATCGTGGCCGAAATTCCTGTGAAGGATGGGCAAATCGAGTACGAAGGAGACTTTGTCATCGACGGTGTACCCGGCTCATCAGCAAAAATCATGATCAATTTTCTCAACTCCGGCGGTACCTTTACAGGGAAGACACTGCCTACCGGACATGCTACCGATACGATCCGCTTGCAAGATGGAGGTCAGTTCAAAGTGTCGATCATCGATTGCGCCAACGTTGTGGTGTTTGTGCGAGCAGAGGATGTGGGCGTGCAGGGAACAGAGCTGCAAGCTGAGGTCAACAACAATAAAGGGCTCATGTCCACATTAGAAGCAATTCGAGTCGAGGCGGGCATTTTAATCGGAATGATTCAGCCAGAAGACAGAGAGAGAGTATCGCCATCGTCACATGCACTGCCAAAGATTGCGATGATTGCTCCGCCTCAAGTGTATAGCACTTCCGTTCATCGCAGAATTGAAGAGAATGAGATCGATCTGGTTTCACGCTACATTTCTATGGGGAGTCTTCATCGTGCTTATGCAGTAAGCGGAGCCATTGCAGTGGCAGCGGCGGCGAAAATCCCGGGAACTATTCCGAATGAAGTGGTCGCCACACAAAACAAAGGAATTCGCATTGGGCATCCGTCAGGAGTGATCTATGTAGAGTCTACAGTGGAACAGCATGGAACTAACTGGATTGTGAGTCGGGCAGCCAATGGAAGAACAGCCCGTAGGCTGATGGAGGGCTATGCACATGTGCCCGTATCCGTCTTACGTAATAAATAACTGATTATTCTGCCTTTATTTAAGGAAATGAAGAAAGTCTGTGCAGTGGCGAAATACCCTTTACGGGCTTTGCCACTCACAGAACAATGTAAGCGCTTTACTAAACGAAACAGTAGGAGGAATTGTCATGCAAAGAAGAACGAAAAAATGGATGTTGGCTGTTTTGTCTACAGCACTGACGGTCAGTTTGGCTGCTTGTGGCGGGACCAAGGAGACTGGAAAAGATCAAGCGACTGCAGCTGCATCCAACTATCCGGAAAAAGCGATCACGCTCGTTGCTCCCAACGGGGCAGGCGGTGGTTTGGATAAAACGGCAAGACTTCTGGCAAAAGGTTTGGCTGACACGAAATTGGTAACAAAAACCGTCCTGGTCGAAAACAGACCTGGCGGGGGAGGCAGCGTCTACATGGCGGAATATGCCACCAAAGAAACCAAAAACCCGTACAAGCTGCTGGTGAATTCACCGCCTGTGCTTTTGAACAACCACAAAAAAGAGGGAAATAGTCCATACGGCTACAAAGATACAACTCCTCTGGCGCAATTAACGCGAGATTACGGCGCGATCTCCGTGCCTGCTGATTCCAAGTACAAGGATCTCAAGTCTCTCTTGGATGACATCAAGGCAGACCCTACACAGGTGACAATCGCTGGCGGTTCCTCACCGGGCAGCATGGACCATGTGATTGCAATGCTTCCGATCTACAAGTACGGTCTTGATCCGAAAAAGGTGAAGTATGTCGCGTATGAGGGTGGTGGAGAATCGATCACCGCGCTGCTCGGCAACCATGCACAAGCTGCTGCCAAGCCTGTATCGCTGGTACTGCCTTATTTGGAAGCGAAAAAAATCCGCGTGTTGGCCGTGACTTCGCCTGAGCGTCTTGGCGGTATTTTGAGCGACGTGCCGACTATGAAGGAACTTGGTCTGGATGCGGAATTTACGATCTGGCGTGGCGTATTGGGTCCAAAAGAGATGGGAGAAGCCGAGGTCGCATACTGGGATAAAACCTTCAAGGCATTGAGTGAAAAAGAAGAATGGAAGCAATTGTTGAAGGCGGATGGCGTAGAGGGCGATTACAAGAACTCGAAGGATTTCAAAGCATTCCTGGACGAGCAGGATAAACAGATCGAGGAACTGTTGAAGGCGATCGGGATTCATAAATAAAGCGGGACACAGAGGGAAGGGGCAAGACCTCTTCTCTCTTTCACTCGCCTCGCAACAGATTTTCAACAGGGAGGGAGAACAGCCATGAGTAAAACATTTGATCGCTATGCCAGTCTGGCTTTCCTTGCGTTGGGTGCCGGAGTTGTCTACCAGAGCCAAACTATTAGCCAAAGTGCTTACGGAAGCAATGTCGGGCCGAATATTTTTCCGATGCTTTTCAGGAAGGCAAGGAAGCTGTATTACAGGCGTCAGCCAAAATGAATATGGTTCAAAATCTGATGAACCAGAGCATGGAGTCTATGACTGAGTTGCATGGCCAATCAGAGCGAATCGGGCAAATCTCTACCATGATTTCGTCGATTTCCAACCAAACGAAACTATTGTCGTTAAATGCAGCGATCGAAGCAGCGAGAGCGGGTGAAGCGGGCAGGGGATTTGCGGTGGTAGCTGATGAAATTCGCAAGCTGGCTCAGCAGACAGCCGATTCGACGCAAGACATTCAAGGGATTATTGATAACATCCAGTCGCAAATCTACCAGTTCATGAAGCGTTCAGAGGAAGGGCATGGAGTGATTGAGGAGGGCGTCCGAATCGTCGGGCAGACTGGCGAAACGTTAGGAGATTCCGTGGAGCGGGTACAACAGACCGTTGCCTCCATTGACGATATTAAACAGCGGATGGATGAACAGGCCAAGCTGTCTAGGCAAATGGTCGATGCCGTTTTAGAAGTAACGGCTCTTTCCGAGGAAACATCGGCTGGCTCAGAGGAAGTGCGCGCTGTTGCCGAAACGACGCTGGGCGATATGGACAGGCTGACGCAATCTGTGACAGAACTGGATAAAATGATCCGACAGTTTGAAGCGTTGGTGAAGCATTAGGAGGTGGAGCTGTCTAGTTCGGTTATGGTACCAGAATGGAACAGACTTATTCGAACACCCTGTGCATCATAGGTATAATGGGTATAGACCAGCATCTTATGAAAATCAGCAACTTGGCTGACCGTATAGACTTCTTCCAGCCAATACATAAAGTATACGCAAGGGGCTATCTCCACGTAGTTGAATGTATAGTAACCATTGAATCCTTTATGCATCCCAGCAATCCCGACATCATGCCGGTGAGTAGCGTCAAAGAAATCGATGATAAATATATTGCCATCATCATAATCATAGCGAAAGGTCTTACCAGCGTATACTGGGAGTCGATGACTGTATTGTATATACGGAAAATTGGGATGATGCATAGCCTACTCCTCCTTTTGTAAGCAATATATGTCAAACATAGGCGTATGCTCTGCGTGGAATGACAAAAAACAGCGGCCATTCCAAGACTTTCTTTTTCAGGTCTTAGGTAGCCGCTGTTTCACTTATATTGGGTCAGTCAAGGCACAATGCTTATTTTCCGCCAAGGTGACGCAGGATCGCCATCAAATCGAGCTCTCCCAGTCCTGATTCCAGTGCATGGCGATAGGTGGCATTGACGGATTCCGCCAATGGTGTAGAAACGCCTGCTTCATGCGCTAATCGAAGGTCCTTGGCCATATGCTTCAGGGCAAAGGCAGCCGGATAGTCGTCAGCGAGAATCGAGGCTGCTTTTCCGCGAATTAACGGGGTTCCCACGGCGCTCTCGGAAATGATGTCCAGCATCTGTTCTGTGCCAATACCGAGAGAGCGTGCGAACAGCAATGTCTCTGAGACACCTTGTACCGTAATGCCAAGCAACAGATTGATCGCCAGCTTGGCAGACGTGCCAGCACCGTTTGGGCCCAAATAAAAGGCTGCTTTGCCTAGCTTGTCCAGCATCGGCTTGACTACCTCATAATCCGCCTTCTCGCCACCTACCATGATGACGAGCTTCCCTTCTTTTGCAGGTCCTACACTGCCAGAGACAGGCGCATCGAGAAAGCGCAGCCCAGCTTGTTTGGCCTGCTCGGCAAGAAAACGGGAAGTATCCGGGGAAATAGTGCTCATGTCCACCGCCAGCTTTCCTTGCACAGGAAGACGCAAGAGGCCTTCTGAGCCTGTATAGATTGCTTTTACAGCATCATCATCACTAACCATGGTAAAAAGTACATCGCTTTCTGCCACGAGCTCAGACAAAGTCGCAGTCTCTTTCGCACCCAATGCCACCAATGGTGCAGCTTTTCCCGGCGTACGATTCCAGACACGTACGTCGTAGCCTGCAGCCAGCAGATTGCTAGCCATTGGTATACCCATGTTACCCAAACCAATCCAACCGATGATCATCGTGTTGTTCTCCTATCCGCGATTTATGCTTTTATTTGTTGTTGAACAAGTATCTTCAAAGCAGCGTGCTTGGATTCTGTCATGGCAAACAACTCGTCAAACCCTGAAGGAAGCGTCTTGTCAAGCACACGCAAGCCTTCCTCGGTAATGCCACCTTTGGTAGCAACACGCTCGATCAGCTGGTCGAAGCTAAGCTGTTCGTTTTTGAGCAAAAGAGCGGTTCCCAGCATCGTTTCCACCAGCATGCTTCTTGCAGTATCCAAGTCAAGCTCCGGTGTTTTGCGAACGGCTGCCTGCGCGAAGGAATCAAGAATCCCTGCGATCAGTCCTGGTGCGCTGCTGGTGAGGATCGTCGCTGTTTCGATCTCGACCTCGGATACTTCCTGTGATTGACTAATGGAAGACAGGAGAGCGAGAAGCTCATTGCGATCCTCTGCACTTGTTCGACTGCTGCATGTAAACAGAGACACACCATGCAGCTCTTGCGAAGTGACTGTAGGAATTACCTTGCTTACGGCACCTGTATGGACGGTTTCCAAATCATCGATGCTAACACCTGCTGCTACAGAAACGATATGTACACTTTTGGGGATAGACAGCTCACGCAGTACAGGCAGGATATCCAGTGGCTTTGTGCAGAGAAAGACCAGCTTTGCCTGATCGCACACCTCTTGCGCACTTTTGGCTATGAGAATACCATGTGATGCTTGCAGATTTTCAGCCTTTTCTCTTGTTCGATTGAAGACGGTTATTTGCTCGGGCTGAACCACACCGCTTTTACAGAGTGATTTCACCAGCATTTGTCCCATACTGCCTAATCCAATGATTCCAATTCGCATGTGCAAAACCCCCTGCCTTATTGTAACGTAGCCTCATGAAAAAAGGTACAGCCTCCCATATGAGAGAGCTGTACCTTTGCCGTTTCGTTTAACGGATTAGTCGTCAGAGCTTCGGAAAATCATGATGTATTTCGCCAACTCCAGAACAGAGATCAGAGCAGCAGCTACGTACGTCAGAGCGGCTGCGCCCAGTACTTTGCTTGCGCCACGTTCTTCTTCATTCCGGATGAAGCCCATTTTGAGCATCAGTTCTTTCGCGCGGCTGCTTGCGTTAAACTCGACAGGTAGTGTGACGAGCTGGAAGGCAACTGCTCCGGAGAAGAAGATAATCCCGATGAGCAGGAGTCCAGCCATTTTGAAGAAGAAACCAGCCAACAGCAGCAATGGCGCCACACCAGACACCAGGTTGACTACCGGGAAAATGCGATGGCGTGCTACCAGCATCGGGTACGAGACCTTGTGCTGAATCGCATGGCCTACCTCGTGACAAGCAACGGACAGAGAGGCAATCGAGTTGCCGAAGTATACGGGATCAGACAGGCGTACGACACGGTCAGTCGGGTCGTAGTGGTCAGTCAATGTACCTGGGATATGTTGAACAGGAACGTTCGTCAAGCCGTTCGCATCGAGCATGCGACGGGCTGCCTCTGCACCGGTAAGACCGGAGGAGGTAGGAACTTCGGCGAATTTGTTAAAAGTTCCTTTCACACGGAACTGTGCCCAGAGCGACAGTCCGAATGCAATCAGAATCAGGAAATCCATAGGATGGAAAAACATTCCACACTCACTCCTCATTGTAATCTATGAAAACGAAATGTTGCTAAACCATACATGTAACCTTACTACTTCATTCTGTCCCATATTCATGTATACGAATAAGTCCTATGACAGTTTCACTATTTTATTGTACAATCTCTGACCAATATTGACAATGTTGCCGCATGCGAAAAAACAGACACATTCCTCGTCAGTATGATTGGGAATGTGTCTGTTTTGATGCTCATCTGTCGTGATTTTGAGTTTTATGATGCTCGGTTTTTCGCGGGTTTTGAAAGCCCTTCACTTCGAGCATCTTACTGCTCATTTTGGAATCCAACGTCTTTTCAGGAGCCTGCGGATATGATTTTTCACCTTTGGACACCGGGATATCCTCCTCGAAAACATAATCGCGAACAGGTTTATTATTTCCTCGGACGGATACGAAAGGACGTGGGAATGGTTTACAGCTGAGAAAAGGCGCGGTCTACAGCCGCGATGGTGTATTGGATGTCTTCTTCTGTATGAGCTGTCGTCACGAACCAAGCTTCATATTTAGATGGAGCCAGGCATACACCTTCATTCAGCATCAGCTGGAAGAAGCGGGCAAAAATTTCTCCATTCGCTTTCTGAGCTGCATCGTAATCATGAACAGGCTCGTCCGTAAAGTAAACAGCCAATGCCCCTTTTACACGATTGAGCTGAATGGTCACGCCGTGTTTGTTTGCCGCTTCGATGATTCCGTTCGCCAGCATAGCGCCAAGTCGTTCGAATTCATCGTACACGCCCGGCTGCTTCAATACTTCCAGGCAGGCAATACCCGCACGGATAGAAGCAGGATTACCAGCCATTGTTCCTGCTTGATACGCAGGGCCGAGTGGGGCGACTTGCTCCATGATTTCCCGACGACCGCCATAAGCGCCGATTGGCAGACCGCCACCGATAATTTTGCCCAATGCAGTCAGATCAGGCTCGACTCCGAGGAGGTTTTGTGCGCCGCCATAGCAGAAGCGGAAGGCCGTGATCACTTCATCGTAGACGACAAGGGCGCCAGCTTCGTGCGTAATGCGGTTAACCTCTTCCAGGAAGCCAGGCTCAGGTGCCACGATACCGAAGTTGCCGACAATCGGCTCAACGAGGACGCAAGCCGTTTCGCTTCCCCATTTGCTCATAGCTTCTGCGAATGCTTCGATATTATTAAAAGGGACGGTAATGACTTCGCTGGCAATGCTTTGCGGAATACCTGCACTGTCTGGAATCCCCAGAGTAGATGGCCCCGAGCCGGCAGCAACGAGCACCAAATCAGAGTGGCCGTGGTAGCAGCCTGCAAATTTGATGATTTTGACACGTCCGGTATAGGCACGTGCTACACGAATGCAGGTCATGACTGCTTCTGTACCGGAATTGTTGAAGCGAATGCGCTCCATCGAAGGGATTGCTTCACGGATCATGTTTGCAAAGGTAATTTCCCATGGAGTAGGCGTACCGTACAGGGTTCCATTGGCAGCCGCTTCGCAAATCGCTTTGGTCACATGTGGATGTGCATGGCCAGTAATGATGGGGCCATATGCTGCTAAATAGTCAATATATCGATTGCCGTCCACGTCCCAGAAATACGCGCCCTGGGCACGTTCCATCGTTACGGGTGCTCCCCCGCCTACGGCCTTGAAAGAGCGGGAAGGGCTGTTTACCCCGCCTAGAATGACGTCGAGTGCTTGCTCGTGCAGTTGCGCGGATCGTTCACGTTTCATGCATATTCCCTCTTTTCTTTTGGAACTACCTCTTTTGGAAAAAGTCCTTCATTATCTTACCACAGCTGTTCAACAAGTGGATATGAACGGAGAGCTATAGATGAAGGAAAGGAAAAATGATACAATTTTCAAGCAAATCACTCCAAGGGTAAAGGCGGGGTCATCATGAAACTTGAGTGCATCTCCATGAAAGGAAGCGGCAAAAGCAATGAGGACGCCTATGTGATTCAGCAGGTCAAACATGTGTATGCGGTCATCGATGGCACTACGTCGCTGATTCCGTATGAGAACGAAGCAGGGCAGACAGGAGGAGCTATCGCGGCTGACCTTGTAAAAAAGCAGTTGGAAGCAATGCCGGAGGATGCAGCTTTGCACAATTATTTGGGGACGATAAACGAAACCCTTCAGGAGCAGATGCGGCAAAGTGGCATCAATCTTGAGAAAAAGGAAGCATTGTGGGGAGCGGCCTGTGCAGTCGTTCGTGTAGGAGATGCCCATATCGAGTATGCGCAGTTGGGTGATTGCATGATATTTGCCGTTTATGATGATGAGATGGTAAGACCCCTGACGCACACGCAAGTCAGCCATTTGGACCAGGCCGCCTTGGCGAAGTGGGAAGAAGGAATCAACGAAGGATCGTGTACCCGAACAGAGCTGTACGAACGATGTATGGACATCCTGATCCATAACCGCTATCAGGCGAATGGACCAGGAGGCTACGGAGTGTTGAATGGTGATGTTGCCTGTCGGGATTTTATCGAGTATGGACGCATGAATCGAGTTGGCGTGAAGGCATTGGTGCTGGTAACGGATGGTCTTTTCATGCCGAGAACTATAGGTGGAGCACAGCCAAAGTGGGAAGAAACGGTGCTGCCGATTGTACATAAAGGGCTGCAACGTTATACAGACGAGCTCATCACTCTGGAAAATAATGATCCCGAATGCCTCCACTATATCCGTTTTAAAAAGTCAGACGACAAAACGGGCATGATCCTTTATCTTCAATAACAGTTTGGTGCAGTTTGCCTTTTGCACAATTCGATTGGCTCATATACACTACAAATGGTATTTAAGCGAAGAAAAAAGGACGGTTTTCCATGATTCAGGTAAATCATTTACAAAAGGATTTCCGCATTCATCAGTCCAGACCGGGCCTTGGTGGTGCTTTTCGTGATTTGTTCAGTCGAGAGTACAAGACAGTAAAAGCGGTGGATGACCTTTCCTTTACAGTAGGGGAAGGGGAAATGTTCGCGCTGATTGGGGAAAATGGTGCCGGAAAATCGACCACGATCAAGATGCTGACGGGTATCTTAACCCCGAGCGATGGCGAAATCGTCATCAACGGCTATGTGCCTTTCAAGCAGCGGGAAGAGTACGTTCGATCCATCGGAGTTGTTTTCGGGCAACGCTCTCAGCTTTGGTGGGACCTATCTCCGCTAGAGTCCTTCCGCCTGTTGAAAAGTGTTTATAAGGTTGACGAAGTAGAAGGAGAAAAATGGCTGGAGCGTTTGATTGAAGAGCTGGAAATTTCTCCGTTCGTCAGTCAGCCAGTGCGCAAGCTGAGTCTCGGACAGCGGATGCGCTGTGAAGTGGCTGCTTCGTTGATTCATAAGCCACGCCTGCTGTTTCTCGATGAACCGACAGTTGGACTCGATGTCCTCGTTAAGCAAAAAATCCGTGAGTTTCTCCGCAATCTGAACGAGACGGAAAATATGACGATCTTGTTGACGACTCACGATGTGTCAGACATCGAAGCACTCTGTAAACGGGTGCTTGTCATGGACAAAGGAAAGCTGATCTTCGATGGTTTACTGAATGACCTCAAGGAAAAATGGGGCAATGGCACAGAAGTGTCCTTTCAAATGAAAAAGCGCACTTCAGCAGATGCTCTTCGTCAGGCATTGGGCGAGATGCCTTGTGAGATCGAGCAAATCAATGACTTTACCCTCAGTGTAAAAGTAGCGCGAAGTCAAGAAATGTTGCCCTTTGTGTTGTCGACGGTCATGTCCTCCTTTGAAGTCAGCGATGTGAAAATCGAGGAGACGAGCACAGAGGATATCGTTCGCAACATTTATTCCTCAGACCAAGAGGTAAGAAGCCATGCGTAAGCTTTATATGGAACTCATCCGCATGAGGTTTTTGACGATGCTTGCCTATCGTGTGAACTATTACAGCGGGATCATTATCTACGCGATCAACATCGGTGCGTACTACTTTTTATGGGGAGCGATCTACGGAGGTCAACAGCAGCTGGGCGGGCTTACGGTGGAACAGATGACTTCCTACGTTGCGATTGCTTGGATGTCGCGGGCGTTTTATTTTAACAACATCGATACGGAAATAGCCCAGGACGTCCGAGAAGGCAAGGTCGCGATTGAAATGATACGCCCTTATAATTACTTGTCCGTGAAAACGGCGCAGGCTTTTGGGGAAGGGATCTTTCGTTTTCTCTTTTTCGCGGGTCCAGGCATTTTCCTTATCAGTCTGATCATTCCGTTCAGCTTCCCTGCGACAGCAACTGGGTGGGGACTGTATTTGATCAGCTTGATGTGTGCGTTTTTGATCAATACACAAATCAATCTGGTGACAGGCTTGCTTACTTTCTTCCTGTTCCGAAACGATGGCATGATGCGAGCCAAGCGGGTCGTGGTGGATCTGTTGTCTGGTCTCGTGCTGCCGATCAGCTTTTTCCCCGGTTGGGCGCAAACGGTAATGGGGTATCTTCCATTTCAGGCGGTCAACTACTATCCGAGCTTGATCTTCACAGGTGCGATTACAACGGAACGCTCCTGGGAATTGATCGGTTTTCAGGTGGTTTGGATGTTTGTCATACTGGTTCCCATCTTGGTGATGTGGCGTCTTGCCCGCAACAAGCTGGTTGTGCAAGGAGGGTAGAGCATGCAAGACATGAGACATATTTTCAGTATTTTTGCCGACTACCTGAGCCAGTACTTCAAGACGAGACTTGCCTACCGAACAGATTTTCTCGGGGATTTTGTGTCCAATCTGGTTTCTGAGTTGATCAATCTTGTCTTTATTGTTGTTGTGTTCACCCATGTTCCGCTGATGGGGGATTGGACGCGTGACGAGATTATCTTTATCTATGGGTTCTTTTTGGTTCCATACGCGTTATTCTCGATGTTCTTCGGTTTTTGGGACTTCAACGAACGGTACATCATCCGGGGCGAGATGGATCGCATCCTGACGAGACCGATCCACAATCTGGCGCAGGTGTGCCTCGAGTCGATTGCGCCAGACCGCATTTTTGGCGTCATAACCGGGATCATCATCATGGGGTATGCTGCCATTCAACTCGATTTGTCGTTTTACTGGTACGACGTGTTCATCTTTATCGGGCTCTCGATCAGCGGGGCACTGATTTACGGTGGCGTGTATACCGCGATTGCCGCGGTTAGCTTCTTTTCCGACTCGCGGACAGGGATTGCTCCGATGATCTACAACATCCAGCAATATGGGCGCTATCCGGTAGACGTGTACAACAAGGCTATTCGCTTTGTGCTCACCTACGTGCTGCCGTTTGCTTTCGTAGGTGTTTATCCGGCGGCTTACTTTTTGCGCAAGGAAGTCTGGTACACATATGCGGCAATGACGCCGGTAGTGGCTGTTATTTTCTTCGGGATTGGGCTGTTGGTCTGGAACTGGGGAGTCACGAAGTATCGGGGAGCGGGTTCTTGATTATTTATAATCCGAAGTCGTTGTGAGGTAAAAAAAGACCATCCCGGCTGCAACCGGAACGGTCGGTACAATAGGCGCTTCCCGCAAAGGGGTGCGGATCAATACTATGTTGTGAAATAGACCGCAGAGCTGTCAACTCAAGGGCGGTCTATTTCTTTTTGGTCAAGGTAACAACCAAGGCGATCTCACCCCCTTTCTATGGGGATGAGCCGCGACCACCCTTGAGGAGCCGATTCTATTGTACAAGCGAATGATAGCATAATGTGCTCTCTAGTTAGCAAGTGTCTTTTTTATTCGCTATTCACACTAAACACATCGGAAAAATAAATAAGAAGTGTCGCTTTGGCAGTTTCCTCTATTGTCAAATCAAAAAACAGCAGTATAATATGCTGTATACAACTACACATTCCTTCGGGGCAGGGTGAAATTCCCGACCGGCGGTGATCATGCTTTACGCATGTTAAGCCCGCGAGCCTCCCGAGCGTAAAGTTGCGACGGAGTGCAGGATCTGGTGTGATTCCAGAGCCGACAGTACAGTCTGGATGGGAGAAGGATGACGACAGTACGTTTATCACACGTGCTTGTTTACCTGTGCAAACGGGATGAGAACGTAGAGGCCAGCCCTCTTGTTTCTTGTACCTTTTATTTGCGCATGGTTTTGTCATACGCTTGCAAATGCCCTGTGGAACATAGCCACAGGGTTTATTCTGTTTGTGTAACAAGACGTGTGAGCATACAACGACTGTTGCCATTCCTCAAGAAGGAGTAGAAAAATGAGGAGATGGTAAACATGAAAGAAACAGCGCTGCATTCTTCGCGCACACGTGCAACCCAAAAGCTGGTGACGATTCCCATGCTGGCGGCCGTTGCATTTATTCTGCAGTATCTCGAGGTTCCCGTACCACTGATGCCAAGCTTTTTGAAGCTCGACTTCAGCACACTCCCGGCATTGATCGGGGGACTCATGTACGGACCTGTAGCTGGCATTTTTATCGAGGTACTGAAAAATACACTGCACATGCTCTTCAAAAATACAGATGGCCTTTTGATCGGTGAGCTCGCAAACGTCGTAGCAGGATCAAGCTTTATTTTTGCCGCTGTCTACATGCAGCGTCTGGGTCAAGGCAAAAAAGGCTTCCTGACTGGTCTCGCTCTGGGGACGGTTTTGATGACGATCGTCATGGCTGTGGCAAATGCATATGTGCTGTTGCCTGCGTACGCTGTGCTTTATCAAATGCCGATTGAACAGCTCTTGACTATGTTCAACGCGACAAGCATCTGGTCATTGGTTCTGTACGGAATCGTGCCGTTCAATCTCTTCAAAGGTGTTATGATTTCAGTGGTCGCATATCCGATCTACGTGAAGCTCGGCTCCAGAATCGCTGCGCGTACCAACAATTGACAACCACGACATGACTCGCTAATATGTTAACTTAATAGAAAGTTTCAAAAGGCTATGAAAGGACCCGCAGCTATTCCCACGTTACAGAGAGTCGGCCCTAGTCTGGAAGGCTGATACGTAAAGGATAACTGCATCCCATCCTGAAGCCGCTGGTGAAGAGCTTAGCCGGATGCCCACCGTTATCGGGTTATCGAGAGGACTATGGCGTATTGCTATGGTCAATCAGGGTGGTACCGCGGAAGTTAATCCTCCGTCCCTTTTTGGGATGGGGGATTTTTTGCATTTTACGTAAGAACAAAAAGGAGCGTAGACGGATGAAAGAGGACAAAGCGTTTGTAAAAGAAATTACACCGCAATCGGAGGATTTTTCGCGTTGGTACATCGATGCCATCAAAAAGGCGGATTTGATGGACTACACACCGGTGCGCGGCTGCATCGTTTTCAAGCCGGATGGCTTTGAGCTATGGGAGCGAATTCAAGAGGCGATGAATAAGCGCTTCAAGGAGACAGGGCATCGCAATGCCTATTTCCCGATGCTGATCCCCGAGTCCTTCTTTCAAAAAGAAAAAGAGCATATCGAGGGCTTCAATCCAGAGCTGCCTTGGGTAACAGAGGCTGGGGGCGAGCCGCTAGAGGAAAAGCTCGCACTACGTCCAACCTCCGAGACGATCATCGGGCATATGTACAGCCAATGGATTCAGAGCTATCGGGACCTGCCTGTATTAATCAATCAGTGGGCAAACGTGTTTCGCTGGGAGAAGCGGACAATGCCGTTCTTGCGGACATCGGAATTTCTCTGGCAAGAAGGCCACACGGCACATGCGACAGAGGAGGAAGCTCGTCAGGAAACGATGCAAATGCTGGAGATTTACCGAGAGGTCGTTGAGCAGGAGCTGGCCATTCCGGTTTGGAAGGGACAAAAAACACCAAGTGAACGCTTTGCGGGTGCTGTTGACACGTATTCCATTGAAGCGATGATGAAGGATGGAAAAGCAGTGCAGGCGGGTACCTCGCACTATTTGGGCGATAAATTCGCGCGCGGCTTTGAAATCAAGTTTTTGGATCGCGACAATCAGTTCAAGTACGTTCACACCACATCATGGGGCACCTCTACGAGACTGATTGGTTCGATGATCATGGTGCATGGCGATGACCGCGGTCTCGTGTTGCCGCCTCGCATGGCTCCGACACAGGTGATTATGATCCCGGTCGGTCCGATGAAGCTGCGCGAGAAAGTCATGGAGGCGTTTGATCCGCTCTTTGACGAAATCAAGGCCGCAGGAGTGCGTGTCCGTGCTGATCTTCGCGAAGAAACACCAGGCTGGAAGTTCAATGAGTGGGAAATGCGCGGGGTTCCTCTGCGTCTGGAGCTCGGCCCACGTGACGTGGAAAATGGTCAAGTGATTTTGGCTCGACGCGATACAGGGGAGAAGGTGACGGTTTCACTTGAAGGTATCGCGCAGACCGTTGTTCAACTGTTGGAAGAGATTCAGCAAAATATGTTCCAAAAAGCACTAGCATTCCGTGATGAAAACTCACATCTGGGGATCGACACACTGGAGCAGCTATCCGCTCATATTGCCAAAAACGAGAGCGAAAACAAAACGAGCGGATGGGTGTTAGCTGGCTGGTGTGGGGATGACGCTTGTGAATCGAAGATCAAGGAAGAAACCAAGTTCACCTCTCGCAACATCCCGTTTGAGCCTCCTGTACAAAAGAAAGTCTGCCTTTGCTGCGGCAAAGAGTCACAGCATAGTGTCTGGTTCGGACGGGCGTATTAATCAAAAAAGGGTGTGTCCACGCTTTTGCGGCAGGGGCACACCCTTTTTTCAACTAGCGTCCGAGAATCCAATCGGTAAAAGCTTGCACATCCGTAAAGTGGTAGTCAGGCTCGGGATCGAATTTTCCCGACTTTTGTGTAACCAAAAGCCAATCCACACCGACTGTTCGCAAACCAGCGGCACGACCAGCCAAAACATCAGCATCACTGTCACCTACGAAAATGGTTTCCGCAGGAGTTGCGCCTAGCTGTTTCATAGCAGTAAAAATACCTTCTGGATGAGGCTTTGGATGTGTGACCTCATCCCCTGTAATCACGACGGAAAAATACGAATCTAATCCCCATTCGCGAAGGGAGATGTCAGCGCTTTTTCGTCCTTTTCCTGTTACGATTCCCATTTGGATATCGGCTGCGTGAAGTTCGTCGAGCATCATTCGGATATTTTCCGGATTTTGTACGCGGGAGTGTTCATCTGTGTATACACGATAAAAATGTGCGAAGGCGTTGTCATGCGCATGTGGGGGAAGCTTGCTTTGCAAGATGCCTGTCTCTGTGGGGCCAAAGAGAGCTACAATCTGCTCGTCCGTATAATGCTCTTGTAAAAACTGCTGAAAGGTGGAGCGAAAAGCGGTGAAGATCAAGGGGAGGGTATCGGCAACTGTGCCGTCGAAATCAAACAAGATCGTCCGCATTGGAGTCCTCCTTTGATTAGAAAATGAAAGAAAACCATCGTATCTGATGGTTTTCTTGGTGACTTACTCATCCGAATCATCAAAAGGATCATCTGAATCATCTGTTGGATCAGCCGGAGTCAATGGGAACAAGATGTCGAAAAACTTGAATTTTCGACGGCCAGATTCCTTTTTGAACCCTTTGTACTTTTGCAACAGCTCAGAGATGTCTTCCACAAATTGATTACGTTCTTCTTGACTCAAATAAAATTCAGTCAAATTAAAAGCGAACGTATTTTTGTATTCCTTCCGAACATCCTGGTCGCTTGCGACGAAGCGATTGAGCGTTCGCATGAGGTCCTTTTCCGTAGTACGAAACGGAGTAAACATGACATCACTTAATTGTTGAGCGTTTTCTTCAATCATCAATTGAAGCTTGACCTGAATGACCTTGGCAACAGGCTCATAATATTTCTCCACAATGGAGCCTTTTACCCGGGTATCCACTTGCTCGAGCAGTCCAACACGCACGAGCTCTTTCACATGGTAATGTAGCCGTGCTGCATTTTCGCCTAGTTCTGTAGCGATTTGTTTGGCCGTTCTGGGCTCCAAATCTTCAAAGAGTTCCAAAATTTTAACCCGTTCCGCTATAGCAAGCGATTTTAGCGCTTCTGGATCTGTTACTTCAAAAAACTCTTTCATGCGAATTCACCATCCAACTGACTAGGCAAAATTTTATTTTTTTTAATTCTATCCTTTTCTGAATCAAAGCGCAACTTGTATGCGGATGAAGTGACTACTAGATTGTGGTAAAATGGGACCAGCGAAAACAGGATATTATCGAGAGGAGGGAAAAGTTTGACGGCAGTAGGACAAGCTGCACCTGCATTTACTTTGCAGGCGAGCAATAATCAGACCCTCTCACTTTCCCAATTTCATGGTCAAAATGTAGTGCTTTATTTTTATCCGAAGGACCAAACGCCAACATGTACCACAGAAGCATGCGACTTCCGTGACTTCCATTCAGGCTTTGCCGAGCTGAATACAGTTGTTCTCGGAATCAGTCCGGATTCTGTGAAATCGCATGATAAATTTATCGCGAAGCACGAATTGCCTTTTCCGCTTCTGTCAGATCCTGATCACCAAGTGGCAGAGGCTTATGGCGTGTGGGTGTTGAAAAAAATGTACGGTCGAGAGTACATGGGCATTGAACGCACGACGTTCGTCATCGACAAAGAAGGCAACATCGCAAAAGTATGGTCAAAAGTAAAAGTCAAAGGACATGTGCAGGAAGTGCTTCAATTTATTAAGGAAGAGCTTCAATCCTAACGTTTATTTCGCAATGGGCGAATGGAGGAAAACAGATGAGTGTATCCACGGAATATGTTGTACAAAGCTTTTGCCAATTGGCGAACATCCCAAGTCCATCCGGCAATACGGAAAAAGTAATGGCCTGGGTTGCACAAGAGTTAGAAAAGCTTGGCGTTTCCTATAAACGGACAAACAAAGGGGCAATCGTTGCAACAGTAGCGGGGGCCCATAACGAAAAGGCAAGACTCTTGACCGCTCACGTCGATACACTGGGCGCGATGGTAAAAGAAATAAAGAGCAACGGGCGCTTGAAGCTGACTTTGATCGGTGGCTTTGCATTCAATGCGATTGAAGGAGAGCACTGCGTTGTAGAGACTAGTAGCGGTCGTCTTGTAACCGGTACCATTTTGTCCACCAAAGCTTCCGTGCATGTATACAGCTCAGAAGCGGGGAAAGCTGAGCGCAATGAGGCGAACATGGAAGTCCGACTGGATGAAAAAGTTACAAACAAGGAGCAAGTCCTTGCGCTTGGGATTTCTGTCGGAGATTTCGTCTCCTTTGATCCGCGGGTGACGGTAACGGATAGCGGCTTTATCAAGTCCCGCCACATTGACGACAAAGCAAGCGTAGCTGTACTGCTGGGGGTTCTGAAGGAGCTGAGTGAATCCGGCGTGAAGCTGCCTTACACCACGCACTTTTTTATCAGCAATAATGAAGAGATCGGCTACGGCGGCAATTCCAGCATCCCCGATAACGTGGTGGAGTACCTGGCTGTCGACATGGGCGCTATTGGGGACGGACAGACGACAGATGAGTATTGCGTGTCCATTTGTGCGAAGGATTCCACAGGACCTTACCACTACGGATTGCGCAGCCATCTGACCAAGCTCGCACAAGCGAACGGTTTGAACTATCAAGTAGACATTTATCCCTACTATGGTTCTGACGCAAGTGCTGCGCTGAGAGCAGGATATGACGTTGTCCATGGCTTGATCGGACCGGGAGTAGATGCATCCCACTCTCATGAACGTACACATAAAGAAGCGCTCGACAACACGGCGAAGCTCGTGATGGCCTACCTTCAATCAGAAGAAATGCAAGCATAGGAGGGCCGTATGAGCAATATGTATCAATGGGCTGACTACTATGATCTCACGCAACGCGGTGTCGCGGGTGATGTTGACTTCTATCTGGAGCAAGCCAAGCAAGCAGGCGGAAAAGTGCTGGATCTTGCTTGCGGCACCGGAAGAATCAGCATTCCGATGGCGCAGGCTGGCATCGACGTTACCGGAATTGACCTTTCCCAGGATATGCTGGCGAGGGCTCAGGCAAAAGCAGAGGAACAAGGTGTGACATCCAGCTTGAGGCTATTGCAAGGGGATATGCGCGCCTTTGATCTGCAAGAGTCATTTTCGCTGATTATGATTCCATTTCGGTCGTTTTTGCATCTGTTGCATGTTCAAGAGCAAATGAAGGCATTGACCTGCATTCGCAAGCATCTGGCTCCGGGCGGGAAGTTCGTCATGAACGTGTTTGTGCCCAAGATTCATCATTTTTACGAGGAAAATGAAAAAATGTCCTTGCGTGGCACCTACCCACTCCCGTCAGGAGAAGAGGTTGCGATGTGGGATTACACCCGCTATGACCATTTTCAGCAACTGTCCGAAGTGACACGCATATACGAGCGTACGGATGCACAGGGAGTTGTGACGGAACGGGTGAAAGGTCGATTTACTCTCCGCTACATATTCCCTGCGGAGCTCCATCACCTGCTTCGTTTAAACGGCTTGAAGGTCACACAACGATACGGTTCTTTTGCAAAGACACCTTTTGACGCAAATAGCTCAGAATTGATTCTGGTCGCAGAACCTTTGTAAACGGAACCTGTGGAGGGGATATGGAATGAAGATTTATACAAAGTCAGGGGATAAAGGTGAGACGTCGCTGGTTGCAGGTGTCCGCGTGCCTAAGTTTGCGGACCGTGTAGAGGCGTACGGTACATGCGATGAAGCCAACTCGCAGATTGGATTGGCACTGGCTCTGTTGCCTGCGACAGAAGAGTGGAAGGAATTGCAGGATGTTTTCCATGTCATTCAGACAAAGCTGTTCCATGTAGGAGCTGAGCTGGCGACGCCAGTAGGCAAGAAGGTAGGTTGGCCAATTGCAGAAGAGGATGTTACTTTTCTGGAAGAGCAAATTGATATGCTAGATGCAAAGTTGCCTCCGCTCACCAATTTTATTTTGCCTGGCGGACATCCAGCAGCGGCTGCCTTCCATGTTTCGCGTACGGTCGTCAGACGTGCAGAGCGCAAAGCAGTTCATGTGGCACAGCAGGAGCAGGTAAACCCGTCTGTGGTCAAATACCTCAACCGATTGTCCGATTATCTGTTCGTTGTGGCTCGTCATATAAATAAAGAGACAAGTGCAGTTGAAAAAACGCTCCACGAATAGGCAAAAGCCCCCTGGGATTAAGCAGGGGGCTTCAACTTTTTATTAGGCACGCAGGTAAGTGGAGATTCCCGGAAGAAAGTCGATTTTCTCTGTGTGAAAAGTATTGTAGAGAAGCTTTCCGTCCTTACATGCGTTTCCTTCTAGCAGCATAGTGAGTTGCGTGTTGGTGATCGGGAAGAATGAAAATCTCTCCATCATATTTACCATAGGCCTCATGAAAGCAAGGGGGATGTGAATTTTATTGACCTTGCGCTTTCCAATAGCCTCGCCAATCGTATCCAGAATTTGCCCGTAGGAGAGTGGTTCGGGCCCACCTGTTTCGTAAATTTGATTGGTTGATTCGGGTCTGCTCAAGGCTTGGACGAATACATCTGCCACTGTCTTGCGAGCGACTGGCTGTAAAGGGTAGGAGCCATCGCCAATGACCGGTGTGACAGGTAACCGGACCAGATCAGCGAGCATATTCACGAATTCATCCCCAGGACCAAAAATGACAGATGGACGGAAAATGACGTACGGAATACCGCTTGTTTTCACAAGCTGCTCCGCTTCATATTTGGTTCGGTGATAGGCGCTCGTGGCGTTTTCGCGTGCGCCAAGAGCACTCATATGGACAAAGCGCTTGATTCCAGCTTGCTTGGCGGCCTCCAGTACATTTTTTGTACCCTCTACATGAATACGAGAAAAGTGAATGCCTTTCCCCGGTTGTTCGCGAATAATTCCGACGAGGTGGATGACAGCATCGCAGCCTTGCATCCCTCTTATCAAAGATTCTTTATCAAATAGATCGCCAGTCGCTTCCGTTATATGTGGAGTGGCGGTTTCGTTATAGGGAAGCTTACCTGTTGAACCAGCTCTGGTGAGGCAAACCGTCTTATATCCTTCTGCCCGCAAGCGCTCGAGTATACCCCGTCCAACAAAACCTGTGGCACCAGTCAGGAATACTTTCATGGAAAACCTCCTCCCGTTAAATACTTCCAGACTTATTGTACAACAGTTGTAGTCTGTGGTGCTATCGATCACTGTGTTGACCAAGGCGGTATAATGTAGGGAAAAGGGGGATATATTTATGGCACAACGCAAAGTACCTGTTGCCGACATTTTGGATAATTTGCAGCAGCTTTATCCGGATGCGCACTGTGAATTGAATTATACAACCCCGTTTGAACTTCTCATTGCGACCATTCTTTCGGCCCAATGTACAGATAAACGGGTGAATGAGATTACCGCACCCATGTTCCAGCAGCTAAACCAGCCGGAGCATTACCTTCATTTGACACAGGAAGAAATGGAAGAGCATATAAAAGGGCTCGGGTTGTATAAGAATAAGAGTAAAAACATTTTAGAGACCTGTAGAATCTTGTACGAAAAATACAATAGCGAAGTTCCACAAACGCACGCCGAGCTCGAAGCATTGCCGGGAGTAGGGAGAAAGACTGCAAATGTCGTTTTGTCCAATGCATTCGGGATTCCTGCGATCGCGGTGGATACGCATGTATTCCGCGTAGGAAACCGGTTAGGTCTTGCGAATAGCGACAATGTGGATGAAGTGGAGCGTCAGCTCATGAAGCGCATTCCAAAAGAGAAGTGGACGGATGCGCATCATTGGCTAATCTGGCACGGCAGACGTGTGTGTTCATCGCGCAATCCGCAATGCGGCAGCTGTAGCCTTCAATCCATGTGTAAGTTTGCACAGGCGGAAGCCAAAAAGGCCAAAAAACCTGCAACTAAAAAGCCAGCAAAAGCAAAGGGATAAACTTGATTTTCCACTTCTTTCTGTTCAAATCGGCTGAATGGATATTGACAGTTTTCGCCGACTAGACGTACACTTATTTATAGTAATTCTAATCAATGACATTAGAGAAGCTTGTTCTTTTGTCTTGCGAAAGACTGTGGGGTGTAACAAGATGGTACAACGTGTGGAAAAAGCTGTTGAAATCCTGAAGAATACCGGGGTTCGCATGACACCTCAGCGCCATGCAATTTTGACCTATTTGCTGGAAACGATGACTCACCCGACGGCTGACGAAATATATAAAGCCCTTGAAGGCAAATTCCCGAATATGAGCGTTGCAACGATTTATAACAATCTACGAGTCTTTAAAGATGCTGGATTGGTTACAGAGCTCACTTACGGGGATGCGTCCAGCCGATTTGATGCCAATGTGGAAGAAGATCATTATCACGCGATCTGTTCTTCCTGTGGTGCAATCAGGGACTTCCACTTTCCGTATTTGCGGGATGCAGAAGTAGCTGCTTCCAAAGACATCGGCTTCAAAGTAACCGGACATCGTATGGAAGTTTATGGCGTTTGTGATTCCTGTCAAAAGAATCCCCACTAAGAATGTATTGGATGGATGAGCACCTCCTGCTTGAATCGGATAATCCCGGTGATGCAGGAGGTGTTTGTTTTTGGGGGACATACCCCTTTCTGTCGATATCTGTAACCTTTTGGCTTCTCGTACGTCTTCTTCTTGGTAGGAAGCTTGTCCGTGAATTACCAGAATACAAAAGGTTGTGAATGGATTGAACCAACGCTATGATCGGAATAATGAGTCAAATCATACAGCCCAAGTCAGAAGACAGGCTTATGTACCGGGAAGCAGGTGGAGATTATGAGCAGGGAGTCAGGTAGAGCTCTGCGACCAAGACGAAGAAAACGAAGGGCTTTTGGCAGGCTGATTTTGTTGAGCTTTTTCTTGTTGGCCATCTTCGGCAGCATTTACTGGTTTTTTGTACTCCGTGCCTCGACTGAGCATGTGCAGCCGTATGACGGTGATAAAAATGTAATTGTATACGAAGGCTCGCGAAAAGAGTCCACGTATTTATTGGAGTCAGAGCAAATATTGCTGCCCTTTGATTTCATTAAGGAAAACATTGATTCTGCGATTTTTTGGGATGAGCCAACACGTTCCGTTATTGTCACCACGAAGGATAAGGTGCTTCGGATGGAGAGCGGAGAAGTTGTCGCCTATCTGAACAAAAAACCTGTGGATTTACTCGTTCCGGTGAAAGAGGTAGACGGCACACGCTATGTCCCGTTGGATCCATTGGAAAAGCTATACCCTTATTCTTTTGAGCGAAAAGCAGATACGGGTGTCCTGGTCGTCGAAAAAGAGGGCTACGAAATCCAGCAAGCGAAAGTGATCGCTGCCGAGGAAAAACAAGCGGTCCGTACCGGGGCTTCTCACCGAACCCCGATTGTAGCAGAGCTGTCTGCGGGTGAGGTTGTCAACGTTCTTGGCAAAAAGGAAAACTGGTATCGCATTTTAACCGCCTCTGGTGTAGGAGGATTTATTTCAGAGAAAAGTATTGAAATGACGAATGTGCGCAAAGTCCAGTTGGAGCACACGACTGCTACTGGACAACAACACGATGCTTGGAAGCCTGATGGAAAGATCAACCTCGTATGGGAGCACGTCGTCAGCAAGAATCCGGATGTCTCAAAAATTGGTGCATTACCAGGGGTAAATGTAGTAACTCCTACTTGGTTTGAAATGAAGGATGCAGAAGGAAATCTGTTGAACAGGGCTGATCCTGCGTATATCAAATGGGCTCATAAGAGAGGCTACAAGGTTTGGGGGTTAGTTACAAATGGCTTTAATCCAGATTGGACTAAGTCCGTTCTCAGTAGCTATGACAAGCGAGACCAATTAATTGCCCAACTCCTGTACTACGCTCATCTTTATGATCTCGATGGCATCAACATCGATTTTGAAAACGTATATTTAGAAGAAAAAGAGGAGCTTGTTCAGTTTGTTCGCGAGTTGACACCGTATCTCCATCAGCAAGGACTGACCGTTTCCATAGATGTGACGATCAAGTCAAATGCTAAACAATGGTCCATGTTCCTGGATCGGAAAGCGTTGGCCGAGGTCGTCGATTATGTTGCGGTGATGACATATGATGAGCATTGGGCAGCGAGTCCAAAGGCTGGTTCTGTCGCATCATTGCCATGGGTGGAGCGGGGCTTGCAAGGAGTGTTGGAAGAAGTCCCTAACGAAAAGCTGCTGCTGGGTGTGCCTTTTTACACGCGCTTGTGGACAGAAGCCAAGCAGGCTGATGGCACTGTGAAGGTGAGTTCTAAAGCTTATTCCATGACAAAAGCGCAGGAATGGATTAACGAACGCAAGCTGACTCCCGTTATGGATGAAGCTTCAGGTCAACATTACGTGGAGTATAAAGACCCGAAGGATGGCAACGTCTATAAAATGTGGATAGAAGACGTAGCTTCTATGAAGAAGCGTGTGGAGATTGTCAATAAATACGACTTGGCCGGTATAGCTTCTTGGCGCCGTGGTTTTGAGGTGCCGGAGATCTGGCAAGCAATTGACGAGACTTTGAAATAAAAGACAGACAGCTTTCACGAAAGAAAGCCACCTGCACCCCGAATGCTCGGGAAGTAGCAGGTGGCTTTTTACGTATAAGATGAAAGGAATCATATTATGTCTGGTTTTGCTGAGGATGTCCGTCTTCTAGGCGTAAGGGTTGTCCACAAAACATACAGGCGTCTTCTTTTCCCAACATCTTCGTGACTTTTTGGCATGAAGGGCATTGCACCTGTGGAGCTGAAGTGGAGACCATCCCGGAAATCATAAACAAGACTGTACTGCCCATTGTCAGAATGAACCCGATGATCAAAAGCAGCGTCATAAAAATGTAAGAGCCTTTTAAGAGGTTTCCAAGTAAAGGAATAAAGTCCAAATAACCCGCAAAAAATGCGTACCCTGTATACATCAGCAAAATGCCGATTACCATGCTCCAGTTGCCCCATGTGCGCATGCGTTTGATCTTGCTCAGGCGTTCTGTATTTTTCATGATCATTCCTCCTACCCTATAGTATAGCATACAAAGGATTTGTCTGTTGACAAGCAGGAAACCGACAAGACTTGTAGAATCCATAAGTTCAACCCAGGGGGCAGGGAGGAACAAGGCATGACTTTAAGGCAGACGTATCTGAAAAATCTCCAGCAGCGTTTGGATGTGCAAGCGGTGCTTGTATTGAATGATTCGGATATGCTAGTCCCCTTTCGCGAGGGAATCTTTTATTTCGTCGTAGTAAATGAGCCCCAGGCTGATGGTAAAATCCGTCGCATGTTATTTCAGGAACAAGTGATCATCGAGCAGCAAATCAGCACGTGGCAACTGGAGAAGGGAGTCATTTGCGGTTTGGATGAGCGGCTTGCCGAGATGCTTCGAAGGGCAGAAATTGTTTGGGACAAAGAACAGTATATGAAACAAATGAAACTGCGCTTGGCTAGTTTGTCATCTTCTCTCCAGAAAAAACATATCTGTAAGGAGTATTCCCAAATCCTTCGTTTTTTTCACGAGACAAAAGAGTTTTTGCAACAAGGCATGATGCTGGATGCACATCACTCTGCCATTCAAACGATTCACTATTTGGCTCGTCTCATTGTATATGAAGCGGGAGATCATCCCCAACCAGCTTTATGGACGCAGGTCAAACAGATTGATCCTTCTATATATAAGTTGTATGAGGAGCTATCTTTTAATGCAGAGGCATTGGAGAAACGAATTGAACTACTTGTGCTGGCAATTGAATTTTGGATCGCATCCAGGACGAAGGAATCTGTTCGATACCTGGTTGAGCTCATGGAGACGAAATCAGGGCCTTGGCGTTTGGAAGAGCTGATGAATCATCCGATGATTCAAGAGGCAGAGATCGAGATTCCTCTCGTGATAGATAAGATGCTTCAGCGTTTATTGATTCAGGAGATCGTATGCAAAGATGGAGAAAATGGTGACAGAGAAACAGGTTTTATTTTAATGGGACAAAAATTTTTCAATTAGTGTTGACTTCTGTTAGTGATCCATGCTATATTAACAAACGTCGCTGCTGCGCTAACGCAGAGCGGACGAAAAAAGTTTTAAAAAACACTTGATTTCACAAGTAGTTATGTGGTAAATTAAGAAAGTCGCCTCTGGGCGATGAACCAAAAAATGCTCTTTGAAAACTGAACAGCGAAAGCGTTAATGAGTCTATCATTAA
>NZ_JAGQDN010000027.1:0-67858 GCF_021270385.1 Brevibacillus sp. AF8
TTTTTCAGCACTTCGTGCTGGAACAATACCAAAAAGAAATCCCCCAAAAAGGGGGGTTCTCTTCAGTCTGAAGACAGGCATTTGCCTGTCTTTTTCTAATTCTCTTACAAAAATTCCAAAGCACTAATTAGACTCCAAAAATAACGTTTTAGACGGAATGGATTAAGCAAACAGGCAACTTGACTTAGAGTCAACTCAAAGGTGTAAGATTGGACCAAGTCGACAACAGAAGGAGCTCCTCGAAATGAATATTAAAGAAGTTGCGGAAAGAACCGGACTTTCTGCACATACCATTCGATTTTATGAAAGAAATGGATTATTTCCTAAAATAAAGAGATCCAAAAATGGAATACGCGAATTCAGTGATTCTGATGTAAACTTTCTTATTTTCATGGCAACTCTCAAAAATACAGGGATGTCACTTGAAGATATTTCGGAGTTCACAAAAGATGGCTGCATACTTGAACGTTTGGAATCCGGGGAGATGCCCAAAGAACCAGTTAGGAATCGACTTTCGATTCTTATGGATCATCGGAATAAGTTGCTCGAGCAACAACGGAATATTGAATTATTTATAAATGCTGTAACTCAAAAAATTTCATTTTATGAGAGTTACATTGAGGGGACAGATAACAAAGAAGCGGAGGATTTTAAAGATGGCAGAAATAAGGTATGAAGTCGGTTCACAAGTAATGAATCAGGTTGTCGGAGAATCTGGTGTTCGTACTCGCGAGTTTTTGAAAGGAATCGCCCCTGATTTTGAACGTTTTTTAGTTGAATTCCCATTTGGAGACATCTATAGCCGACCAGGATTGGAATTGAAATCTCGTGAGATTGCTACCGTTGCAGCCTTAACCGCTCTTGGGTACGCAATTCCTCAACTGAAAGTACATATTAACGGTGCCTTAAATGTTGGATGCACAAAAGAAGAGATCATGGAAATAATGATGCAAATGGCCGTTTATGCTGGTTTCCCCGCCGCATTAAATGGACTGAATGCAGCTAAGGAAGTTTTTACAGATAGAAGTTTTTAAAGGGGGAGTATAACATGCTAAACCGAAATATTTCTTTTACATGGCTTGGTTTTGGCGGATTTTATATAAAAACATCTGGAAATAAAAAAATACTTATTGATCCATGGATTAAAAACAATCCCTCCTGTCCCGAAACGATTAAAAACATAGAAAAAGTAGATTACATTTTTTTAACACATGCACATCGAGATCATGCTGAAGATGCCGTTTGGCTTGCGCAAAAAACAGGTGCCAGCGTGTTGGCAGGTTGGGAACTGGCTTTTATTCTCCAGAAAAAAGGTGTTCAAAATATTGTTGCGATAAATAAAGGTGGAACTCGACAATTTGAAGATATTGCGGTTACTGCTGTACATGCAGACCATTCCTCGGCTTTCGTTGATGGTGATCAGATTCTCTATGGTGGGGAGCCTATGGGGTACGTGATCAAATTCGAAAATGGATACACTGTCTATCACGCTGGGGATACAAACGTATTTGGTGACATGGCTCTAATTGCTGAATTATACGTTCCAGACTTGGCGCTATTGCCTATCGGTGATGCCTATACGATGTCCCCCCGAGAGGCTGCTAAGGCAGTCCGCCTGCTAAATATAAAAAATGTCATCCCGACACATTTTGGCGTATTTGATTTTTTAACCGGTCGGCCAAGCGAACTCTCTGCTTTGCTTTCTGATGTTAAAGATTTAACGGTTTATGATATAAGTCCTGGTGATACTATTGTTATCAATCACGATAAATGAGAAAGGGAGATAGTATTCAGTTAAGGATGTTATAACGGCAATGACTTTCTAGTGTGATGCAGAGTTATGCATATTTGAGGAACGGGAAGAATGGAGATGTATAGCATCACGAAAAGGAGTGATTGTCAGTGCAAGCTATCACTACGTTTTTCATGTTCCACGGACAGGCGGAAGAAGCGATGAAGTTTTACACTTCTATTTTTGATCGCTCCGAAATCAAGCAGATCATGCATCACGAGAATGGACAAGTCCTGCACGCCACCTTCACCTTAAAAGACCAAACCTTCATGTGTATCGACAATACGAACGGTGACTATCATGCCTTTACTCCGGCGATTTCGTTGTTTGTGGACTGCGATACAGAGGAAGAGGTTGACAGGGTTTTTGGACAGCTTTCCTCGGATGGACAAGTACTCATGCCGCTTGGACAATATCCGTTCAGTGAAAAGTTCGGATGGGTTCAAGATCGTTACGGAATATCATGGCAGATTCATTTACCGAAAAGATGATATCTGTAAAGCCGGTACACCTCTTGGTACCGGCTTTTTTCGTTTTTATGAAGTAGCTGTAGTGGGAGGAAGAAGCGAATTTCCAGTCTACGCTTCGGCCTACGCTCTGCAAGGGGTATCACTGTCCGCTTCGGAACGCGCTTCAAACCTGAAAACACGCAGGCGTTTTTGTATGTAATAAAAGCTGAAATTACCCGCCATTTTTTCCTACGCTGGGGCGGGCTCCAGAGGCGCTTGGACTGGAAATTTGCTTCTTCCGGCGTAGCTATTCGTTAAATCGTTGAAAGTGGTTCTAAGATGTTTTATTTTCAACCGAATTTTCTTTTAGAAGCTTCCGTGCGTTAACTTGAAAAACGTTTTAAGCACACGAAGGAATCCACTGCTGTTCGAAAGTCCTGTCACATGTTTGGAAGGAGACCGCCCGAACGTAGAGAGGATATAGGCGACTGGAAAACATGTGGCAGGGCTTCTCCCGACCACAACAGATGGAATATAGTGTCTTTTTGTCTACATCGTCATCAACTGACGAAAACTACGACGATAGCTCCACAACAAATACACTTCCAATATCGCGACCATCAGTCCCATAGCGAGCATATCGGAATCGACAAACAGGTGGAACGTCAAGATGTTGACAGCAAGAGGAGCGGTGGCGGTTAGAGCCAGTGGGACGAAGCGGTTGGTCAGGAACAGCAATCCACAGATGATTTCGACGGTTTTGACCAAAACGAGCAGGTACCCTTGCAAAAGCTTCATGGCAGCAGGACTGGTTGGAAAGATAGGCTCGAATCCAAACAAGACCATGTACCCATTCACACCTGCTCCAAGCAAAATCACTCCGAGGATAATACGGGCGAATACGGGCAAAATCCGTGTCATCAGGCATCACTTCCTTGTGGTGGAATAGGGATGATGAAGTCTTCGAGGAAAGTATAACTCCGCTTTGACCACCTGGTCAATAAGCGTTATGATAGGAAAAAGAAGAACGGAGAGAAGGTGACGGACATACAAGGAATTTGGCAGGACGAAAATTTGGAGCCGAACAAGCGAAAGCTGTTGGATGCGGCCCTTGTTGAATTTTCCGTGAAAGGCTATGAACGAGGCTCCACCAATCAAATCGTGCAGAACGCAGGCGTATCAAAGGGGATGCTGTTCCACTTTTTCGGGAGTAAAAAGGGACTGTTCCTAGCGATTGTCGATGCTTGTATTGAACGTTTTTTTGCCTCTATACAAGCACGAATGGAAGCAGCGCCGCAGGACTTTTTTGCGCGATTTCTTCACGTCCATCAAGCGAAAATGGCGCTCTTTGCCGAGGAACCAGCTATTTATCAAATGGCAGTTGCGACCTTTTTCGATTATCCCGAGGAATGCCGGGCTGAGATCGAGGACAGAGAGGCCCAGTTCAATGCGCGATATCTTCCCTTGTTTTTGGATCATGTCGATACATCAATGATCAAAGTGCAGTTCGATCCACAGAAGGCGCTACATTTTTTGCTGTCGGCTGTAGAGGCATTGACGCAAAAGTATGTCCGCGAAAACTACGAAGCCAGCGACAAAGGCTTTGCACATATCCAATCCTTTTTTGCGGAATTAGAATCGTATATGGAAATGATGAAAGTAGGGCTGTACAAACAATCAGACAGTGGAGCATAAAGGGGGTAAAGCAATGGATGAGAAATGGACACGCCTGGTACATAACATGCACCCTTCAGCCAAGCTCCTTCGTGCATGGGAGCTAAAAGGGGGGATTTCTGCACAGGTCACCGCGCTTGAAATGGAGGCCCCTGACGGCAAAAAGAAAAAAGTAGTCGTCCGCGAGCACGGTCAGGCTGACCGCAAGCGCAACCCGCAGATCGCATCGGATGAATTCAAACTTTTGCAAATTCTAAAGTCCGCTGGCTTGCCGACTCCAACGCCTTATCATCTCGAAGCATCTAGCGAGATTTTTCCCACACCGTGCCTGGTCATCGAATTCATAGAAGGCCAGACAGTCACCAATCCAGTCGACTTGTTCAGCTATTTACAGCAAGTAGCTGAGGTACTGGCTCGCATCCATTCGATAGAAGCTTCTAGGCTGGCAGGCACTTATTTGCCGAAACAAGAAGAAGCGCTAACAGAAAAGCTCCACAAAAGACCTGCGATTCTGGACAAATCATTGGATGAAGGACTCATTCGCGAAGTGCTGGAGTCCGTTTGGCCGCTGCCCCAAGCGAATGCAGCATCACTTTTGCATGGCGATTTCTGGCCGGGAAATACGATGTGGAAGGAAGAAAAACTGGCTGCTGTCATCGATTGGGAAGACGCTGCGATCGGCGACCCCTTGTCTGATCTCGGCAATGCCAGACTGGAGATTTTGTGGGCATTTGGCGTGGAGGCTATGAATGATTTTACCCTTCACTATCAATCTGCCAGCAAGACACTCGATTACACCCAGCTTCCGTATTGGGATTTGTGTGCCGCACTGCGGCCAGCTTCGAATCTATCTGATTGGGGATTGGAAAAAAGGATAGAGAAAACCATGCGTGAGCGACATGCTCTATTCGTGATGCAGGCGTGTGAAAAACTAGGCATTCCGTATAACCGACATGCAACTAACTTGAGCCTCGAATAATCGGGGCTTTTTTTGTTTGGAAAAAAATGTTGACTTGATCAGGTGTAGATACCTATAATCTAATTCATAGTAAACAGGTAAGAATTATAAGGTATATTTTTTGATCCGACCGGACCACCGGAGGAGCTGGTTTCACTGAGTGAGTGGATATGAAGGAGGATCACCATGAAAAAAAGGCTTTCGCAAATCATTTCAACTTTGCTGCTAGGGACGCTACTGGTCACAGGTTGCAGTTCCGAGGGCAGTGCGCCGGCTACCTCGACACAAACGGCGACTCCGTCGACAGAAGCATCAGCACCTGCTGCCAGCAAGGTGCAAGACATAAAAGACGGCATCAATTTGGCTACGGATTTATCCAAGCTGCCGGAAGCAGCCGCCAAGAGGACCGATACCTTCATTGCTGGCCTGACGGAGCCAGGCGGCGTGTTTAACCCGTTTTTTTACCACAACGGCTACGATGGCAACGTCACCTCAGCGATTTTCGAATCACTGGTCGATGTCGATGCGACAGGAAAGCCAGTACCCAAGCTCGCGGAAAAATGGGACGTATCTCCTGACCAGCTCACGTATACATTCCACCTGAGACCGAATCTGAAATTCAGCGATGGTTCACCGCTGACGGCAGAGGATGTAGCCTTTACACTGACGATTCTGCACGACAAAACGTACGACGGCGAAACGGATATTTTCGTAGCAAGTATCAAGGGTGGTCGTGAATACAAGGAAGGCAAAGCGAACACGATCGAAGGGATCAAGGTGATTGATCCACAGACGATCCAGATCACGACGGAGAAAGTGAACGCCAAGTCTCTCGTCCTGTTAGGCGGGCAGGTGCTCTCCAAGGCGTACTACGGCAAGGAGTACAAACCAGGCGATCTGGAGTATCTCCGCACCTTGCACGGCAAGCCATTGGGAGCTGGACCTTACAAATTTGAGGCGTACATTCCTGGTCAAGAAGTCCGCTATCTCGCAAACGAGCACTATTACGCGGGCAAGCCGCAAGTCGAGCATTTTATCTACAAGACGACAGAGGGCGACGCTCTGCAGTTTATCCAGACAGGGGAAATGGATTACAACTCTTTTACCGTCAACTCGGATAATATTGAGCAGTTGCAAGAGCTGGGATACGTGAATATCAATCTGTACACCTCCAGTGCCTATTCGTACATCAAGTTCAATCATTCCAAGCCCTTTTTTAAAGACAAGCGCGTCCGCCAAGCCTTCATCTACGGACTGGATCGCCAAAAGATTCTGGACCTGACCTATCAAGGCTACGCGCAAGTCGCCAACGTACCGATTAGCCCTGTTTCGTGGGCCTATACGGAGGATGTCAATCCGTACGCCTACAATCCGGAAAAGGCGAAACAGCTCCTGGATGAAGCGGGCTGGAAGCCGGGCGCGGACGGTATCCGCGAAAAAGACGGACAAAAGCTGATCGTGCATTACTACACGACAAAAGGAAAGCTGGGAGAAGTTCTGATCCCGATTGCCAAAGAAAACTACAAAGAGCTGGGCATCCAGTTTGAAGCAGAAATGATGGACTACAACGCCGTTTTGGCACGGACGGAAAAAGGCGATCATGACCTCGCTTCGTTCTCGACCACGATGCTGATCGATCCAGATGACGGTGTAGACGCCTTCTCCACGAAAAAGGGCAAGAGCGGATTTACCGGAACGAACGGCTACTCCAATGCCAAAGTAGACGAATTGCTGGAAGCAGGTCTATCTACGCTGGACATCGAGAAGCGCAAAGCAATCTACAAAGACCTGTACAAAGAGTTGAGCGATGACCCACCATACATCTTCCTCGGCTACCGCAAAATTTTGTCTGCGCACAACGGCAAGATCAAGGGCTTGGAACCGAATCCGTTCACCGGTATTTCGACCAGCCTGCCTGGTATCAAAATTGAGTAACAGGTTCGAGTAACTGATTTACGAATGTTGTGCCCGGCCCTGGGGCTGGGCTTTCTTTTTTCCCCAAGCATGAAAGGAGGCCAACGATGACGTCCTACTTCCTGAAAAGGGTCTTTTACATGGCTTCGACTCTCTTCGGCGCATCCATTTTGATTTTTTTCCTGTATGCCCTAACGCCAGGTGATTTCGTCGATACGAGTCCCAAGCTGACAGCCGAACGAAAGCTGGAGCTGAAAGCGATGTACGGGCTGGATAAGCCTGTCGTCGAACGGTATTTCATTTGGATGAAAAACGCCCTACAAGGCGATTTTGGTTACTCTCTGCAATACCAGCAGCCGGTGATGTCGCTGTTGAACGATTACATCTGGAATTCGTTTTTGCTGGCGATTACCTCCACTTTTTTTACGTGGGTAATCGCGATCTCAATCGGAGTTCTGTCAGCTGCAAGGCAGCATTCCTGGTTCGATGCGCTCGTGACGATCGGTGTTTTTGCTGCGATGTCGCTGCCTGTCTTTTTCGTTGGACTACTGTTTATCAAGTTGTTTGCCGTCGACGCCAAGCTGTTTCCCGCAGGGGGCATGATGATGATCGGCAGCAAGGAAACAGGGCTCGCCTATGCGTGGGACGTGGTTCAGCATATGTTTTTGCCTGTGGCTGTTTTGACTTTGCTGAGCGTGGGGACGCTGACTCGCTATTTCCGCACGAATATGCTGGAGGTCATTCAACAAGACTTCGTGCGTACGGCTCGGGCAAAAGGGCTGAAGGAAAAAGTCGTCCTGCACAAGCACGCGCTGCGCAATGCGCTCCTGCCTGCCATTACACTGTTAGGCTTTGAGCTGCCAGCATTGTTCGGTGGGGCGATCATCACGGAAAAAATATTTAACTGGCCCGGTGTCGGACAGTTGTACATGCAGGCGTTTTCTGTACGGGACTACCCGCTTTTGATGGGCTTTACGATATTCCTGGCGATTCTCACCGTCATCGGAAACTTATCTGCTGATTTGCTGTACAGAGTGGCTGACCCGCGGGTTCGGTTGAAATAGGAGGGAAAACGATGGCATCAACGGTAAGTGAAGTAGCGGAGGTGACGAGACCGGAGCAGGTAGCGTTGCGTTCGTCCTTGTGGCACGAGGCGTTTTTGCGATTGAAAAAGAAGCGTCTGGCCATGGTTGGACTTGTGTTTTTACTCGTCATGGCAGTGGTGTGTTTCATCGGTCCGTTTTTTTCTCCGTACGCCTCCGGCAAGATCAATACGGCCATGATCAACAAGCCGCCGAGCTTCGCCCATTGGCTTGGGACGGACAGTTTGGGCAGAGACATTTTGACGCGGTTGATGCAGGCTGGCCGAATCTCATTGACAGTCGGCATCGCCTCTATGGTGCTCTCCGTTTCCATTGGCGCCCTTCTTGGTGCGCTGGCTGGCTTTTACCGCGGGTGGGTCGATCAAGTAATCATGCGTGTAGCAGACGTGCTTATGACCATTCCTGGTCTGCCGCTCTTGTTTATTATGGGCGCAGTCCTCTCCGAGTGGAAAATCCCGACCGACTACCGCATTTACATCGTTATGGTTATGCTGAGCCTGATCGGCTGGCCCGGCTTGGCGCGAATGGTCCGCAGCCAGATGCTCACCCTGCGTGAAAGTGAATTCATGCAAGCAGCAGAAGTCCTCGGTCTGCGCGACAGACGCAAGCTATTCTTCCATTTGCTGCCCAATCTCACACCGCTCTTGATTGTCGTTGCCACCTTGAATGTCGGTGGTGCGATCCTGAGCGAATCCGTATTATCGTACTTCGGCCTGGGAGTCGTCCCGCCAACGCCGACATGGGGCAACATGATGGATGCGGCAAATACCTTGATCGATTTTCAGAAAAGACCGTGGCTGTGGGTTCCTCCTGGAATTGCTATTTTTGCTACTGTCATCTCGATTAATTTGCTAGGGGATGGACTGCGGGATGCTTTGGACCCGAAGCAGAAGCGTTGAGGGGTTCTTTTGAATTGTTTTTACCTTCTTGAACTTACTTTCAAGAGGATAGCTAAAGCAGCGCAGGGGGAAGTGATTTCCAGTCCAAGCGCCTCTGGAGCCCGCCCCAGCGTAGGAAAAAATGGCGGGGAATTTCAGCTTCACTTATGGACTACTTCCCCGAAACTTCAACGTTTGAAGCGCTCCCGCCATTTTTTTCGAAGCGGACAGTGAATCCCCATTGCGGGGCGTAGGCCGAAGCGTAGACTGGAAATCACTTCTCCCTCTCCACTACAGCTCCTTCAAATACACGAAAAGGCAGGTGAGCCAAGCATGAATGCTCTAGTCGAAATCCAAAATCTAAGCACCAACTTCAAGTCCGAACAAGGCGTGGTCAAAGCAGTCGATGCCCTCGATCTGCGCATCTATGAAGGAGAGACCGTATGCATCGTAGGCGAGTCAGGCTGCGGCAAAAGCGCGGCAGCCATGTCATTGATGGGACTAATCCCAGAAGCGGTAGGCAGTATCGTTTCGGGTGAGATATGGTTTGCAGGCCGTGACCTGCGAAAAGTCAGCAAAGAAGAAATGCGCAAGCTCCGCGGCAATGAGCTGGCCATGATTTTTCAGGAGCCGATGTCGTCACTCAATCCCGTACTGACCATCGGTGAGCAGATCATGGAGCCGATCATGGAGCATCAGGGATTAAGCAAAAAAGCAGCCCAAGCGCGAGCCATCGAGCTGATCGAGCTGGTCGGAATCCCCCGGGCAAAAGAAATCGCCAAATCGTACCCCCATGAATTGAGCGGTGGCATGCTGCAGCGCATTATGATTGCCATTGCAATATCCTGCAATCCCCGCCTGCTGATCGCCGATGAGCCGACGACTGCTTTGGATGTGACCATTCAGGCGCAAATCCTCGATCTGCTGCGCAAAATCAAGGATGAAGCCCAAACTGCGATTCTTTTTATCACGCACGATCTGGGTGTCGTAGCGGAAATGGCCGATCATGTGGTCGTGATGTATGCAGGGAAAGTGGTAGAGGTGTCTCCTGTCGTCGAGCTGTTCGAGGAGCCGAAGCACCCGTATACACAAGGCTTGCTTCGCTCCAAGCCTGTGCTGAATCAACGCAGAGCCAAGCTGTATTCCATCCCTGGTCAAGTACCAAATCCGACGACGCTCGGTGAATCGTGCTATTTTCTTGACCGATGCGATCAATGCTTGAACATTTGCCGGGTGAAGCAGCCACCTTTGCGTGATGGGGGAGACGGCAGAAAGGTCGCGTGCTGGCTGTATGAGGAGGAGATCGCCCGTGGACAGTAATTTGCTGGAAGTGCGCCGATTGAAAAAATATTACCCGATTACCGGAGGGCTTTTAGGCAGGACGATCGGCCATGTGAAAGCGGTGGATGACGTCAGCTTTTCCATCCAAAAAGGGGAGACATTCGGGTTGGTCGGTGAATCCGGCAGCGGGAAAAGCACGACAGGTCGCACGATCTTGCGCCTTTTGGAAAAAACAGAGGGAGAAGTCCGTTTCCAGGGTATCGATGTGCACGCCTTGAATCGCCAAGAGCTCCGAGCTTTGCGCCCCCGGATGCAATATATTTTTCAAGACCCGTACAGCTCGTTGAATCCGCGCGTCCGAATCGGAGAAGCACTGGGTGAAGCGCTGCTTGATCACGGGCTGCTCCCACAAGCGGAGGTCAGAGAAAGAGTCTTAGAGGTCATGGCTTTATGTGGATTGGCATCGTATCATGTCGATCGGTATCCGCATGAATTCTCGGGTGGTCAACGTCAACGGATTGGTATCGCACGGGCCATTATGATGAACCCTGATTTTATCGTCGCGGATGAGCCAGTATCTGCTCTGGATGTGTCAATCCAAGCGCAAATTATCAATTTGTTCGCAGAGTTGCAGGAGCAAAGGAAGCTGACGTACTTATTTATTTCCCATGATTTGAGCGTCGTGGAGCATCTGTGCACGAGGATTGGGGTCATGTATCTGGGGTCATTGCTGGAGCTGGCACCTCGGGATGAATTGTTTTTGGAACCGCTCCATCCGTACACCAAAGCATTGCTCTCCTCTGTGCCGCTTCCGATCCCAAAGAAAAAGCGCGAACGCATCGTCCTGCAGGGAGACATGCCAAGTCCAGCGAATCCTCCGGCAGGGTGCAAATTCCACACGCGCTGCCCGTATGTGAAAGACATTTGCCGACAGGAAGTGCCTGCTTTCCGCGAAGTCAGTACCGACAGATTTGTCGCCTGTCACTTGGTGTAACGGGAAACAATGGAGGGAATGAAGAATTACGCGGGGCATTGACCGATGACAGAATTGTATGGTAATATTTTCATATCAGAGTAAATGCATCGGTTTTTATGTGATTAGCTGATCGGTCGACCGAAAGCTCCCGCGAGGACAAAGACAACCAAGCTGTCTAGTTGCGCAGGGAGCTTTTCGTCAATCGAAGGAAAATGAGGTGAGAGAAGCCTCTTGATGCCCAAACTGTTTGACATTGACAGCAATCGGGCTCAAGAGGTATTATCAGATTAAAAAACATACTAAATAGGTAGGAATAATATACATTGAATTTGACGAAACAGGAGTGTGATCCCCATGGCAAAGAATGAGATTTCCCTGGACGATCTCTTATTAGAGAAAATCGCACGCGCACTGGACGGTTTGGAATACGGCTCCATACATATTGTGGTTCACGATTCACAGGTCGTTCAGATTGAGCGAACGGAAAAATACAGACTCCCGGCGGAAAAACCTGAGGCAAAGATTTCGCAAGCGCGCACCGGAAAATAGAAGAAAAGGCGTGGAAAAAAGAGAGGAGGAAGGACTATGGCAGGCGTTCTTGTGGTAGGAGGAGATCGGGTAGCAGAAATCGAGAGCTTGTTGCAGAACAAAGGGTTCCACAATGTGTATCACGTATCTGGTCGCAAAAAATCCGATGTGAAGGCGACGATTCCTTCTGATACGGAACTTGTTCTTGTCTTTATTAACTTCGTGAGTCACAGCTTGTGTAAAAATATAAAGAAGCTGGCGAAGCAAAAGCACGTCCCGATCGTTTTTTGCCGACGGTCATGTGATGCGGTAGCTATGTATGAACCAGCAATAAGCTAGAGAGGACAGCCCCATATGCGCGAATGAATAGAAGTATTCAAGGATGAATACTCAGAGTGTAGAGAAAGTCCCCTTCCGAAAAAAAGGGGGCTTTTCGCTTGATTTTAGGGGGTATAAATATGTCTCCCCACCCTCGTAAAACGCGTTAGGAGCGATTCTAGAAGGCCAAATTTTTTCTGCCCAATCCGAAAAATTCAGGATGGGGGTTTCTCGACAGCCTGAGTATTCAAGGATGAATACTTCTTTTTTGCGTGACAGAGACTACTGGTAGAAACTTGTCGGACCGACCCGGGTAAATGTATTCAGCAGGGAATAAAATCAACCAAAGAACAACGGAAAATACGAATGGCATAAAATTTGCAGAATATTTATTCAATAATCAGATATCCGACTCAAACAGGGGGTACAGCATGAAAAGACCAGTTGTCATGACAAGTCTCTTCGTTTTGCTTAGTGGACTATTTGCAGGCTGTAGCAGCGGCAATACGCCGACTCAAACCGCACCAGACAACCAGCAGCAAACCGCGCCAGCGCAGCAGGCAACTATGCAGACTGCGGCCGAGCAGACGTTGCACATGAATGCCGCAGAGCCCGAAACACTTGATTCAGGCATGTCCAACGATGTGATTTCCGGTGCTTTCATCCGTTCGCTGTACGACGGGCTCGTTCGTTTGGACAAGGATGGCAAGCCAGTCAATTCCGTTGCCTCCGACATTCGAGTATCGGAGGACAAAAAGGTGTACACCTTTACATTGCGCGACAGCAAGTGGAGCAATGGCGACCCGGTTACGGCTCAAGACTTCGCCTACGGCTGGATGCGTGTACTCAATCCGAAGACAGCCAGCGGGTCCGCCTACAAGTATTATCCGATCAAAAATGCCCGTGCCTTTTATGAAGGGAAGGCGAAAGCGGAGGATGTCGGCATTAAGGTCGTCAATGACAAGACCCTGCAAGTCAATTTGGAAAACCCGACTCCATACTTCCTGACACTTGCGACCTTCTACTATCCGGTCAACCAAAAGGTAGTAGAAGCCAATCCCGATTGGGCGAAAAAGCCCGAGTCCATCGTGACCAATGGGCCGTTCAAGCTCGTAAATTGGGAGCATAAAAACAAGATTGAGCTGGCCAAAAACGAGCACTATTGGGACAAAGACGTTGTGAAGTTTAACGAAATCGAGTTTTCCATGATAGAAGATACGAATACCGAGCTGGAGCTATTCAATAGCGGCGAGCTGGATTGGGCTGGCGGCCCGATTAGCGGTCTGCCTGCAGATGCCATTGGACCGTTACGTGATGAAGGCAAGCTGCAAACCATGAAACGTGCCACCAACTACTATCTCTTGTTCCAGACACAGAAGCCGCCATTTACGAATAGCAAAATCCGCAAAGCGTTTGCCTACGCGATCAACCGCAGTGACATCGCAGAAAACATCGGTCAAGCCGGACAGACTCCCTTGATGGGCTTCGTCCCGCTTTCCGCTTCTCTAAAGCCGGAAGGATATTTCAAGGATAACGATGTGGAGACGGCGAAACAGTTATTGGCAGAAGGAATGAGGGAGCTTGGTATCGCCAAGTTGCCCGAAATCACCTATCTTTACAATACCTCCGACCTCAACAAGAAGATTGCCGAAGCATTGCAGGCTCAATGGAAGCAAGCTCTCGGTGTGGACGTCAAGCTGATCAACAAAGAATTGAAGGTCATGTTTGACGATCAGGAGCAAGGGAAGTACATGATTTCCCGAACAGGCTGGACGGGAGATTACAACGACTCTGTCAACTTCCTGGAGCTCATGATGGAGAAGTACAGCTCCAATAACTCTACCTTCTGGTTTAGCGAGAAATACGTAGAGCTGGTGAAAAAGGCGTACGCCGAGCCGGACGAGGCCAAACGCAATCAGTATCTGGTCGAAGCGGAGAGCATCTTGATGGAAGAAATGCCGGTCACTGGTGTGTATTCCAGCGTCAATTCATGGGTACAAAATGAAAAAGTAAAAGGCATCACGGTCGATCCATTGGGCTACATCGACTTCAAGTGGGGATACAAAGAACAATAGCGCTAAAAAGAAATGGCCGACACGAAAATACATGTGTGGGCCGTTTCGCGAGATGGGGGAGGAATTTTGATGACATGGCAACAAGCGGTAGAAAACGTATTGAAGGAAGCGCCCGGTATTTTTGGAATCGCAGCTGTGCATTTGGAAACGGGAGAGACAGCAGGACATCTGGAGGAAGAGTTGTTTCAACTGGCGAGTGCATTCAAAATCCCGATCATGGTCACCTTGATGCGCGAGGTGGAAGCAGGACGAATCCGCCTCGATCAGCGTGTGACACTGAAATGGGAGGATCGCGTCCCAGGGTCGGGCATTTTGCAAGAGCTGGATGCCGGAGCGGCTTTAACGGTCAAAGACTTGGCGACACTGATGACGATTGTCAGCGATAACTATGCGACAGACCAAATTCTCGAGCTGATCGGCGGCATCGACAAGGTGAATGAGCACATGCATGAGCTGGGGCTTTCGCAGATTCATTTGCGGCATAATTGCTGGGAGCTCCTCAACCATTGTGTGGGTATGAATGAGCCTGCACCATCGGAGGCAGGGTTCGATGAGTTCATGCGACGGGAAGAGTCAGGCAATTACGAATTGATCCACGATGTCTCGATGCCTACGCTTGATAATAACGTAGCGACACCTGCCGAGCTGAACCGCCTGCTCGTTCTGATTGCGCGAAAACAAATTCTCACGGAAGCCTCCTGCGAGCTAATGCTGGACATCATGCGACGTCAGCATTACAACAGCCGTCTGCCGTACATGCTGCCAGAAGGAACAAAGGTCGCACATAAGACCGGGACCGTCAATGCTGTCGTCAATGATGCTGGCATCATTTATTTGCCCGAAGGAAAAGGAATGATTGCGATCACGGCACTATCACGCGGTGTGACTGACAAAGAAGCCGCAGAGCATACCATCGCCCGTGTTGCAAAAGCGATTTATGAGCAAGCGATAGGGAGTTGATGAAAATGACGGCATGGAAGGAACAGTTCCAGGCGTATGCACAGCAGCTGCTGGACGAGGCGAATGCTCCGGGTGCAGCTATAGCTGTTGCACGTGAAGGTGAGCTTTTGTACGAGGGGACGTTCGGGTTTCGTGACAGAGAACAGCAACAGCCCCTTTCCCTTGACACCGTTTTTGGCATCGCATCCATCACCAAATCGTTTACCTGCGTTGCGATCATGCAGTTGCAGGAGGCAGGCAAGCTGTCTGTTCATGATCCCGTCGTGAAATATTTGCCTGAGTTTCGGGCGGGCGATCACGAACTGACAGCACGCATGACGATCCATCATTTCATGACACATACGCCCGGAATAGCGCCCATGCCTTACTTAGATGGTGCAATGAGGCGGAGTATGGAGAATGATCCTGCTGTCATTGGAACCAAGGCAGAGGAAGAACTAAAGACAGTGCCTTACCTGGATACGTACGAAGAAGTCATGGAAGCCATTGCTGGATTCGAAGGGAAGCCACTCTCAGAGCCAGGGGGTGCCTTTAGCTACAACAACGATGCATACGGGCTTTTGGGGGCGATCATTGAACGGGTCAGCAACCAGACGTATGAGCAATACATGGCGACGCATATTTTGCAGCCACTGGGTATGAATAGAACCGTTTTTTCTGTGGATGAGTTGGCTGACCAGGCTGACGTCACGATCTTGTATACCAACAAAAAAATTGATGACGAAAATCAAATCATTGCAGCACCCATCTGGCACGATGCTCCACCGATGCGGGCGGCCGGTTTCCTCAAATCGACTGTGAATGATCTACTCGCTTATTTGGAAGTCTTTCGTTTGGGGGCAACGGGAAACCCGACAACTATTTTGTCTGCCGATAGCGTCCGGCAAATGCTCACCCCCTTTGCTCGTGTGGACGGGCATCGCTCCTACGGCTATGGTTTGATGGTCTCGCCTGCCTTTCCAGATGGCTTGCTGGTAGAGCATGGCGGATCGTTGAAGGGAATCAGCTCGCACATTTTTTCGGTTCCGGCTCAAGGGATTACGGGCGTGATTCTGGTCAATCTCGATGGCGTGAGCGTCCGAGAGTTGGTCCTCGGCTTTTTGAACAGTTATTTTGCAAGGTCGGCTGGTGCTCCGGTCTATGCCTATGATCCATACGAGGTCACAGATGAGCAGTTATCATTGTACGAGGGTCGCTACTCTTCGCAGGAATGGGTAAGCGCATCGATTGCCAAAAGCGAAGGGAAGCTATTCCTGGAGGTGGATGGTCTCTCGTTTCCGCTGATCCCGGTACAAAAAGACAGCTTCATTTTCCAAAAAAGAGACTCCATCCCCTGGATTGAATTTTTCGGGGATGAAGACGGGCAAATAGCGAGGATGAGCTACGGATTGCGTCAATTGACGAGGGAATCGACAAAATCACCAGACTAAACAAATAAACAAGGATAGGAATCCGATGGGTTCTTATCCTTTTTCGTTTCAATCACAGCCGCTTTGGTCTTTGTTTTGCTTTCTATGCCCGATTCGAGCCATAATAGAGACAATACATACAGGATGTGATTACGCTTGCAGATCATTGTTTTTGACCTTGAAACGACACTGACATATCAGAGAGACAAGATTCCGGAAATTATTGAGATCGGAGCGGCAAAAGTCGTGCCCGGAAAAAATGGCGTGGAGGTCGACACATTTCAGCGCTATACCTTTCCAGCCATTGAACGCAGAATCTCGGAGAGAACACGGAAGTTCATCGGTCTCGATAAAGAGAACATGCCAACCTTTATCCCGTTTCGCCGGGCGTTCGCAGAATTTATGAAGTGGATCGGCAACGATTCTGAATACTACCTGTGCACATGGGGGCAAGATGACAAGCGGCTGATGATCGAGCATTGTGCGCGGTTCGGTTTGGACTTCAACTGGATGCGCAATTACAATGACATCCAACCGCCAATTAGCATGCTTTTGGCTGATCGCAAACAGATGAGTCTAAAAGAAGCGATCGACACGGCAGGAATCATCCAGGAGGGTAGGCTGCACTCGGCCTTGGTCGATGCCATCCACACAGCTCATTTGCTCATGAAATACAACAAGACGGTGCACCTCAAAGAAAACACGCCAGTGGAGAACTACAACTTGTCGAGCTCGTTGTACATTACGTGCCGGTCTTGCAAAAAAAGCAAATACTACACGGCTTTTGGGCGAAAAAGCAGAAGGTGCGAGGCTTGCCTGCAACATCGCAAGAAGCTGGAAAATGCCGCAGAAGCAGCAACCGTCCAACAGAGCTAGCGGGAGAGAGACTTTGCGTAATCCGCTCATAAAAAAAATGCCGCAGGGACTAGACCCAAGCGGCATTTTTCATTGTGATCGATAATAACTATACTCCGAGCAGGAGCAGGATAATAGACGTCAGACTAAAGCAAACACTGATCAAGCACAGGAAGGTGACGACCTGCTTTGGATTGAGTCCAGAACGCAGCAGGCGATAATGAACCTGACTGGCATCTGCTTGGTAGATCGGTTTTCCTTGCAGGAAGCGTTTGGTCACCACAAACAGATTATCAAAAATCGGCACACCGAGTGCTAAAATCGGAATGAACAAGGAGAGAATCGTTGCCTGTTTAAAGGCACCATCCAACGCGATAACGGCCAAGATAAAGCCAAGGAAGGTCGCGCCTGCATCTCCCATGAAAATTTTGGCCGGCGGTTTGTTGTACCGCAGATAAGCCAAGGCAACACCGATCAGACTGATCGCCATAATCGCAGATGTGCTTTGTCCTTTTACCAAAGCGACTACGAAGAGTGTGCCTGCGGAGATCGCAGAAAGTCCTCCAGCCAAACCGTCCATGCCATCCGAAAAGTTGATGACCGTCGTTACTCCGAAAATCCACAAGATGGTCAGGATGAACTGCAACCATTGCGGGAGCAAGATGTATTCGCCACTCAACGGATTGTAAAAGCCGGAAAAAGTAATACCCGACAGATAGACAATGACGGCGGCAGATACTTGGACGATCAGCTTGGGCAGGGCGGAAAAATCCTTGCCTTGCGTCTTGTACCAGTCATCAATGGTACCGATAATCAACAGCAGTAGTGAACCTGACAGTACAGCGATCGTTTGCCCGGTCGATTCTTTCGAGAAGAGCAAAAACGATGCAGCAAAGCCGACAAAAATAGCGTAGCTGGCTGTCAATGGGATAGGCTCCCGGTGAATTTTTCTTTCCACGTCTTTACGTGGCTTGTCCACAAAATCAAGGCGAAATGCCAATTTAGCCAGAGGCGGAATCAGCACCATAACGATACAAAACGACAGTAAAAACGAAAGAGCGTACGTTATCGTGACCATCTCCTACAGGTAGTGAGCTTTCTATATGCAAAGATACTCGCATACCGTGTTGTTTGACAAGTCTATTATAGGAAGTATTCCAAATTTTGTCGACTCTTGCAATCACGTGAGGGTGAGGTACCAAAAAAAGTTGGTACTTATCTCCAACAGATCCGATCCCTATAATCCTTCGTAGGAGGGATCCAAATGGAATACATGGCATTATGGTTTATATTAGGGATCATCTTTTCCATAACACTCGCAGCGAAACAGATTAAGCCTTGGCTGAAATTCGTTATATTCGGTTACTACCTCGTGCTATCTTACCTATTTATCTCTCGTAAAGAACAGATATATAGTGAATATCATCGGCTGCCCGTGCCGGAGCAGTTCTGGAAAACCAACTCGGATTGGGTGGGACTCATGCTCGGTTTTTATTTTGTCCCATTTCTCCTCCTCCTGTTGTTCATCTACTTTTGGCTGTTTCGAGATGCCAACAGTGTGAAGAAACGGTTTTTCATTTCTCTAACCATTGTACCCGCGGCGATTATCTATCTATGCTTGCTGTTTGTTTTCAGTATGTACGGATATCGACCTTAAAAACCTAGAGTGCAGTTACAAGCGGACGGTTAACAGGCGTCCGTTTTTCTGTTTAAATAGTATGAAAAGTTTCCAATGCGAGGAGGTTCTTATGAAGGGATCCAAATTGAAGTCTGGGCAAAATGTCATCATTCGATCAGCGGAGCTGGCAGATGCTGAAGCCTTGGTTGCGTTCATACATTGCGTATCAGGAGAGACGGATAATTTGTCATTTGGACCGCAAGAATGGACAGTCACCCCTGATGAGCAAAAAGAAAACATCAAAAGATGTCTGGAAGCTCACAATCAACTTTGTTTGATTGCAGAGGTTGACGGGAGAATTGTAGGGAACATGACATTTCGAGGGGGTATCCGATCGCGGACGCAGCATGTAGGTGAATTTGGGATTAGCGTCTTGAAAGAATTTTGGGGATCAGGGGTTGGGAGACTTCTACTCGAATCCTTGCTGGAATGGGCCAAGCAATCAAAAGTCATACGAAAAATCAATCTGAAAGTCCGTTCAGACAACGATTCTGCTATTCATTTGTACAAAAAGCTGGGCTTCAAGGAAATGGGTACGTTGACGAGAGAATTTTTGATTGGGGATACATTCTACGATTGTCTCTACATGGGCATCGAAATAGACTGAGGAACAGACCGTCAGGATTTTGGACCTGACGGATTTTTTGATGGGGAAAATACTGATTATTCAAACAAGTGGAAAGGGGCCATCATGAAAAGGAAAGTCTCGACGCTTTTTTTAAACGGAACACTGCGTGCGAAGATTCTCACGCTTTTTCTCTGCTTGATCGCAATCCCGTTGAGCTTGCAAGGGGTCATCACGTACAGCAAGTTTACGGCTTCAACGGAATTGAGAACGGCTGAATACACGGGGCAGATTGTGGGGCAGATCAACCGCAACCTGGAGCGCAATATACGGGAGATGAAGCGTTTATCACTCATGCCGCTCTACGATCCGGAAGTCCTGTCCATTTTAAAAGAAATTCAGACAAATACGTCGGCTACTTCTTTTCTCTCCATGGAAAAAAGGGAGAAGATGACGCTGTTTATCTCCAGTCTTTCCTATAGCCGACCGGAAGTAAAAGGTATTCAAATCATCGCGGGAAATGGCATGATTTTTTCCAATCTGGACCCCTCTGTCATGAAGAGCAAGGGAGATTTGGCGGAAGAGGGATGGTATTCGCGCGTGATCAAGGAACAGGGAGCAGCCGTCATTATTCCACAGCATCGACCCAGCTATTATTTGGATGCCTCTGGGGAGCGCTATATGTCAGTGGCTCGGTTATTGCGTGAGCCGTATACGAAAGTACCGCTTGGAATCATGAAAATCGATATGAAAATGGACATGTTTGACCAGATCTTGTCTGATATGCCTTTTACCAAGGATGGGAGCTTGATCATCGTCAACGAGGGAAACGAGCTGTTTTATGAAAAGAGGGAGAGCGAAGGCTCGCCGGGTTATCGTACTTTGCTGCAAGAAACCCCTGCGATCAATCGTGGGGATGCGAATCAGAAGGTGATTCAGGGACAGCCATATCTCTTCGTGGATCATCAATCAAAAGAGACGGGGCTTGTGGTGATTAGTCTGATTCCGCTCGATATCCTGCTCGCAGAATCCAATAGCTTGCGCAGTTTTACGATGTTGATTGCGGCGATGTTTTTGCTCGTCGCTGGCGGACTTGCGATTTATTTTTCCTATTCACTCAGCAAGCCGCTCGTTCAGTTGAAAGAGAAAATGATGCAAGTAAAGCGGGGAAACTTCCATGAACGAGTTCCTGTCGCTTCCCAAGACGAGCTCGGGAAGCTGAGCGAGCAATTTAATCAGATGGTCGAGGAAATCAACCGCCTTGTCAATGAGGTGTATCTTAGCAGCTTGCGTGAGCGGGAGGCGGAGCTGGCGGCCTTGCAGAGTCAGATCAATCCGCATTTTATTTACAACACACTCGAATCGATCAATATGATGGCGATCCGCTCGGGTAATTACGATGTGTCCGATATGGTTGCTTCGCTCGGAAAACTCATGCGCTATACGGTCGCGCGAGAGGATGGGCAGGTTACGCTGACGCAAGAACTGATGTCGTTAGAATCCTACGTCCGTATTCAAAAGATTCGTCTGGGAGAGCGCCTTCAGGTGTTTATGGACGTAGAAGAGAGCCTGTCGGATCAGCGTATCCCGAAGCTGCTGCTACAGCCATTGCTTGAAAATGCGATTGCACACGGGATTGAGCATCAGGAACAGGGAGGGACGATATGGCTCACGTCGCTTTGTCAGGAGGGTGTGATGCAGATTAGTGTGAGAGACAATGGCAAGGGAATGTCCGAGCAAACTTTGAGTCGTCTGCTCGCAAGTCTGCGTACGCCTATGCAGCAGCATGAGATGACAGGAAACGCACACAATGGGACAGCCTTGCGAAACATTTCCCAGCGGCTGACCTTATTGTTCGGGGATGAGTATGGGCTAACGATTGTGAGCAGACCGGATCAGGGCACGGAAATTACGATGAAGATTCCACTCGATTTTCAGAAGGGAGAATCACGCCATGTACAAAGTATTGCTGGTGGAAGATGAACGAATGATTCGGGAAGGCTTGAGAACGTTAATTGAAAAAGGAACATCTGGTTTTGCCGTCATGGCAGAAGCGGAAAATGGAAAGGACGCCTTGCAATATCTGCGCACGGAAATGCCTGATTTGGTTGTGACAGATATCCGCATGCGGGAAGTGGATGGCTTGGCGCTGATCGGGAAAATTCGGGAGATGTACGAGGAGCTGCCCATTGTGATTATTAGTGGCTATGGTGATTTTCACTACGCACAGAAAGCATTGAAGTACAAAGTCTCCGACTACCTTTTGAAGCCTATTGATCGAGTAGAACTGGTGAGCACGCTCGCAAAAATCAGGGAGGTGCTGGATCGTAAAAAGAAAGTCCGGGAAGAACAAAACACCGTCGACGGCAGCCATAGAGAAGAAAGACAAATCATTCGCAAGGTAAAAGCATTCATTCACGATCATTTGGACGGCGATCTGAGACTCCAAACACTAGCGGAATGTGTTCATTTGAATCCGATTTATTTGAGTCAATTGTTCAAGACCGAGACGGGGGAAAATGTCTCTGACTACATCACGCAGGTGAGGATGAACCGTGCCAAGCAGCTGTTACACGAGACGAGCCTGAAGGTATATGATATCGCGCGCTTAGTGGGGTATCAGAGCGCGAAGCATTTCATGCTGGTATTTAAAAAGGAAGTCGGGATGACACCTGGGAGCTACCGAGATCTCGTCGGCAGTAAAGATCTTTAAATCTCATACCAAATCTAAATCCTGCATGATTTATCTTACTATTCACTCAATTTTATACTGGTGACAGGGAAAACAGATAAGGAGGTACGCCATGAAAAAGGCAATCCTGTTGGCATTGTCTACTGCTTTGACAGCGTTTACATTTGGGTGCAGCAACACCGCGACGACTCCCGGTGACTCCGCAACGGGCAAGAAAGAAGCAGTCGAGCTTACGTTTTTGACATGGGGCAACCAAGCCCACTTGGACCTGTATACGAAGCTCTCTGAAAAATTTACGCAACAAAACCCGACCATCAAGGTGAAGCTGGAATCTGTGCCATTCCCCGATTACCAGCAAAAGGTGACGGTGCTGGCTGCTGGTCAGGAGCTGCCTGACATCGGTTGGGTGTCTGAGCGAATGGTGCCGCAGTTTATGGAGAATGGGATATTGGAAGATGTCTCGGATGTAAAGAACGACGCTGCATTTAAGCTGGATGACTTTATCCCGTCGACGCTTGAGTTGTTCCAAAAAGACGACAAATTGTACGGACTGCCGTTTTCTACCCCACCTACCGTGATGTTCTACAACAAAGACTTGTTTGACAAGGCTGGCTTGAAATCGCCGAACGACCTAGCGAAGGAAGGAAAATGGACGTGGGAGGAATTCGAAAAGTCAGCGCAGGCGATCTCGAGCGGAACCGGGGCGAGCAAAATCTACGGGGCCAACTTCTTCCGCGATTGGAAAACGTGGATCATTCTGTCTTCCTATTCATGGTCAAATGGCAGCGGCCCGTTCAACAAAGAGATGAATCAGTTTACGTGGAATGACCAATACGGAGTGGAGACACTCAGCATGCTCCAACGGATGATGTTTACAGATGGGTCACATCCGAAGGCAGGTGAACAGGTCAGCTTTGAATCAGGCAAAATTGGCATGTTCTTTGATGTGTACAGCTACGTTTCGAAGGCGCGGACGATCAAGGATTTCAAGTGGGACATTGCTCCGATGCCAGCGGGTTCACAAGGCTCGGCACCGATGCTCGGTCAGGCAGGGTATTCGATTTTCAAAGGAACCAAGCATTTGGAGGAGACCAAGCTGTTCCTCAAGTTCCTCGCGAGTGAGCAGGGTGTCCAGGAGACCTCGACTTACTTTGTCCCGCCGCGCTTGTCTGTATTGAATTCCGATCCGTTCTTGATTGTTCCAGGCAACCCTGACCCTGCACACATCAAGCAGGCCGTTATCGATGAAATGCCTAAGGCACATCTGCAACCAGGCCATGTGGACTGGCAAAAAATCGACACGACAATCCTGGCTGGTTTTGATCAATTATTTGGTCAAACGGCACAGCCTGCGGATATCGTGAAGTCGCTGGAAGAGAAAGTTAATCCGATCATGAAAAAGTAAGCAAGCTCGTCACAACGGTCTGGGATACAGGCCGTTGTGAATTGACAGGGAGGTTACGATGAATCGTTTTCGACAGGCACTGGAAGAGAAGCCGTTTCTGCTCATGGTCAGTCTCCCGCATAACGATGAGACCTTGGCCAGAGCTGCGATAGAGGAAGGCGCAGATGGCTTGAAGATGCATATCAATGTGTACCATCGTGCCAGTGGCAACCGGTTCGGGCCTCTGGCTGAATATACGGACTTTCTCCAAAAGATACGCAGCCAGTTCGCAGGGCCGATTGGCATTGTTCCTGGCGGGTCAATGGAGGAGCTCAATCCCGAGGAAATCAGGCAGTTCGATTCACTGGGAATCGACTTCATCTCCATCTATGGTCATCATTTGCCAGCGTCCCTTTTGAAAATAGAAGGAGTGGCGAGTACGTTTGCCATTGATGATCAGTTCGATTTGAACCGATTGGAAGCCGTGAAGCATTTTTCCATGACCGCATTAGAGGCGTCGATTATTCCGGGGAACGAGTATGGTACGGGGCTTACGTTTGCCGATCTACTCGCCTATCGGTATATCGTAGAGAAGGCAGGCATCCCCATCATCGTCCCGACACAGCGAAAAATTGTGGCGGAGGATGTGGAAGCTCTACGTGAAACGGGGGTTCGCGTCCTGTTAGCTGGAGCGATGGCGATCGGGAGAACCGAGGATGAAATACGCCGTTCCATCCATGCATTGCGGAATGCGATAGACAACTAAGGAGGGATCGTATGGAGAGCAAGTTGAATGTCCCGCTCTCTCCTGACAAGAGAACACGTGGAACAAGAAAAAAATCCTTCAACCGAGAAGCGAATCTGGCAGGATGGCTGTTTGTCGGCCCAATGGTTATCGGGTTTGTGGTGCTGTTGTTAGGCCCGCTTTTACTCGCGCTGTACATGAGCTTTACGGATTGGCCATTACTGGGGGAAGCCGAATTTATTGGGCTGGAAAATTACAGAGTGATTTTTCAAGATGCCGAATTTTGGACGGTCGTGGGCAATACATTTGCGTTCTCGGCTGGACTGGTCCCCTTAAACATCGTGTTGGCGTTGGGGTTGGCCTTACTGCTCGTGCGCAAGCTGCCGGGGATCGGGATATTCCGCACAGCGATTTTTGTGCCAGTCATGACATCGCTGATCGTCTGGGCAATTGTGTGGAAGTATTTGTTTGCGACAGACACGGGGTTTATCAATCAGATCTTGCAGATGTTTGGGATTACAGGCCCTTCATGGCTGTACAATCCAAAGCTGGCGATGCCGGTGGTGATCGTGACGAGTGTCCTGAAAAATGTGGGCTTGAACATGGTTCTGTTCATCGCTGCTTTGCAGCAGGTGCCTGTTCACTTATACGAGGCGGCCCGCATTGATGGAGCCAGTCGGACGCGCCAATTGTTTCAGATTACGATCCCGATGATTAGTCCGACGGTTTTTTTAACCACGTTGTTGACGATCATCGGCTCGCTCAAGGTGTTTGGGCAGATTTACGTCATGACCCAAGGGGGGCCTGATAACAGTACAAAGGTGCTTGTCTATTACATATGGGAGCGTGCCTTCAAAAACTTTGAATTCGGCTATGCGTCTGCACTTGCCTTTGTGCTTTTCTTTATCATTTTAGTATTTACGCTCTTGCAGTGGCAGTTTAGAAAAAGGTGGGTGTTCCATGAAGAGTAATCGCCACAGATTACAAGCGGGCAAGTTATTGGGGATTGGCAGTCACTATGTCGCGTTAGGAGCAATCTCCCTACTGATGCTGGTGCCTTTTTTGTGGATGCTTTCTACATCATTAAAAGAGCCGGCCAAAATATTCGTCTTTCCGCCAGAGTTTATCCCTTCGTCGATTCGCTTGGAGAACTACACAGAGGTTTTGGCGAATACGCCGTTTCATCTGTTCTATTGGAACAGCCTGTACATTGCGATTCTGGTCACGGTTGGAACGGTTTTATTTTCATCGATTGCAGGCTATGCGTTTGCCAGAATCCCGTTTCGGGGACGTAATATCGTCTTTCTGGTGCTGCTGTCGACAATGATGATCCCGCATGAAGTGACGTCGATTCCAATGTTTTTGTTCATGCGCATGCTTGGATTTATCAATACGCATGTACCGCTAATTGTCCTTCCCATTTTCGGGGCAGGCGGAATTTTTGGTGTGTTCGTCATGCGCCAGTTTTTCCTCGGGATTCCAAAGGAACTGGAGGAGGCGGCAATGATTGATGGCTGCTCGCGTTGGCGGATTTATTGGAGCATCATGCTGCCACTGGCGAAGCCAGCCATCGCAACGCTGACGATTTTTACGTTTTTGACGAGCTGGAACGAGTTTTATGATCCGCTCATTTTCATCAACGACAGAGAGCTGATGACGCTGCCGCTCGCTTTGTCCTTGTTTACCGATGAAGTAGGGACAGCATGGCATCATTTGATGAGTGCATCCGTCATGGCAACCTTGCCGCTTTTGATTGTGTTCTTTTTCGCCCAAAAGCAGTTTATCGAGGGCGTATCGATGACGGGCCTCAAAGACTAGAGGAAGCATGGATGGGAAGGAAGTTCTACAAGGAGTGAGTGCAGATGAATCGAGTAGTGGAAGCAGATGTAGTCGTGGTAGGCGGGGGCCCGGCAGGAATTAGTGCCGCTCTTGCCAGCGGACGATTGGGAGCCAAGACAATCCTGATCGAGCGGTACGGCTTTCTCGGAGGGATGTCGACGATTGCGCTTGTTTATCCGTGGATGACGTTTCATACGGAAAAAGGCGAGCAAGTCATCAAAGGAATTGCACAGGAAATCGTCGACCGCTTGCAAGAAAAGGGGGGATCGCCTGGACATTTGCAGGATACGGTAGGATTCGTGAGCACAGTCACGCCGTATCATCCGGAAATTTACAAGCTGGTCGCTGTGGAAATGCTCAAGGAAGCGGGCGTCAAGCTGTTTGTCCACAGCTTTGTCGATCAGGTGAAGGTAGAAGGGACTGAGATTACTTCGGTTACGCTCACCAGCAAATCGGGCAAATACGAGATCAAGGCCAAGGTGTTCGTCGATGCGACAGGAGATGCAGATCTCGCTTATTTATCGGGAGCGCCGACGAGCAAAGGGCGAGATGCAGACGGGCTGACACAGCCGATGACCATGAAGTTCCGCATGCGCGGCGTCGATCTGGAGCAGGTGAAGCAGTACATGCTTGACCATCCAGATGAGTTTTATCATAAGACACCGTTTGCACAGCTGCCGTCCATTCCACTGACGGGTGTCCAAGGCTTTTATACGCATTGGAAGATGTCAGGTGTTCCGATTAATCGGGATCAAGTTCTGTTTTTCACAGGGCCTGAGAGCGATGAAGTTCTGATCAATTGCACGCGGGTGCAGGGGCTGGATGGAACAGATGTCGAGGATTTGACGGAAGCGGAGGAAGAAGGGAGACGTCAAGTTTTATTGATGTCTGAATTTTTAAAAAATAAAGTTCCTGGTTTCGCGAAAGCATCCGTCTCCGCAGTCGGAACGCAAATTGGCATCCGTGAGACACGCAGAATCGTCGGAGAGTACAGTTTGACGATCAAAGATGTGGTCGCGGGCAGGCGTTTTCCGGATGTCATCGCACGTAGCGGCTATCCGGTTGATATTCACGATCCTTCTGGCAAAGGCGTAGTGGCAGCAGATATTGAAGGGGAGGGCGCTTATGACATTCCGTATCGCTGTCTGATCCCTGCGTCCATTGACAACTTGCTTGCGGCGGGGCGTTGTATCTCTACGACCCATGAAGCGCTGGCGACGACCAGGCTTACCCCGAGCTGTATGGCGACAGGGCAAGCAGCAGGTACAGCAGCCGCTATCGCATTTCACGACAAGACCATTCCGCGTTTGATTCACGTGGGTAAATTACAGGAACAATTGCGTCTAGCGAATGCCGTCCTCGATTAAACCTTTTCATTTTGAAAGGAGATTGGATCTATGAAAAAGTTGCGCGTTGTCATTTCGACATTGGCTATGGCAGCACTAGTAACAGGCATGGTTCCATTTACGCAGACGAGTGCTGATGCTGCGAAAAAAGCGTCACCCAAGTCAATTGCCAAAGTCGCCCTTGTCCCCCTCGATGATCGCCCGGTCAATACGTATTTTCCGCAAATGACAGCACGGGCAGGCGGGGTGGAGGCGATTATACCGGATGAAGACATACTCGGTCACTTTATGACCCCGGGCGATGGGGAAGAAATTGGCGATTGGCTGATCAAACAGGCAAGCAAAGTGGACGGCTCGGTTATCTCTGTCAGCATGCTGGCATATGGCGGGCTGGTTGCGTCCCGTACCGATCAACAGTCCTATGAAGATGCCCTGTCGAATATCGAAGCCATTAAGAGACTGAGAGACAAACATTCCAAAAAGCCGATCTACGTCTTCGATACGATTCAACGCCTGGCGGTGACGGCGACTGATCCTGAAACATTGAAATACTATGAGCAAATCAGAGAATGGGCGATTTTATACGATGAGGTGCACAACCTCGGCATGTCGGAAAAAGAGGATCGACTCGATCAGTTGGAAAGGGAGATTCCCGAGTCTGTGCTGGAAGATTACTTGAATGCCCGCGAGCGGAATCACAAGATTAACTCCCTGTTGATCGACTGGGTAGAGGATGGGACCATTGATTATTTAGTGCTGGCTCAGGATGATGCTGCTCCTCATGGTCTTCACCGAGCAGAGCGGGAGACCTTGGTCAAAAAAGCAAAGGAGCTGGATGTTGAAGAACGTGTAGCGATTTTCCCCGGAGCGGACGAAGTAGGGACCGTTTTGTTGAGCAGATTTGCCTTGAACGAACTGCGCATCCATCCAAAAGTAGCCGTCGAGTATTCGGGTATAGACGGCGATGAATGGACAGCGCCGTTTGAAGACACGACCTTTGATGTAAATGTCGAGAAGCATATCATCGCAGCAGGCGGCAAGCCCGTTCGGGATGAAGACGACGCAGATATCGTACTCATGATCAACTCGCCGAAGAAAAAAGGACAGAGCAACGCAGAGAGACGCGAAGCTCTGGATGAGTTCGTAGAAGAAATCAATGATCTTCTGGAGGAAGGAAAGCAGGTCGCCATTACAGACGTGACGATTACAAACAAAGCTGACCCTGAGCTGATCGAGCGACTACAAGAAGAGGTAAAGCTGCCTGAGCTGTTCGCATACACGGCATGGGGAACGGCAGGAAATAATATGGGAAGCGCGTTGGGACAGGCGTTGCAACGATCAGCCTTTTTGGAAAAAGGAAATCAGTTCGGTGTGCCCTTAACAGTAGATGCGGCAGAGACCCATATCAATCTGCTCTTGTCTTCGTTTGTAAATGACCATCATTACCGAAATGAAGTCATGGCAGAAGCACGAAACCTCGTAAAACAGTTAAACGGAAATGAATGGAACCTCGAAGATGACTACGACGAAGTCAATGATTTTGTGAGGGATGCACTGACACCACATGCGGAAGAATGGTACGAAAACTATTTTGCCAATCAATCGCTGATGATCGGAAAGAGAGGCAAGAATACGTTTGAAGGCGAAATCGTCGAATTAACGGATAGGAAGATCAGGCTTCCCTGGGAGCGGTTGTTTGAAGTCTTTGTCGGGCCGGAAGTGAAGATAGAAAGGGAGTAAGCTTTAGAAAAAGACGGTCTATTTTTTGATTCTGCACATATCATGTCTCTATCGCTATAAGAAGGTGACGAGGATGGAGACTCTACACTGGTTGTATGTGCAGTATGACTTGGAAATGTATGTGCGGGTAGTGGTGAGCGCGATTCTCGGTTTGTTCATCGGGTGGGATCGCTCGCACAGAAATAAGCCTGCCGGGCTGAAAACGTATATGTACGTGTCCGTAGCCTGCACGCTGATCACACTGGTTTCTATTTACAGCACAAAGCTATACAGTGCGCCTGGCAACGGAACGATGATGGACCCGATGCGCTTGGCTGCACAGATTGTCACAGGTCTTGGCTTTTTGGGAGCAGGCGTCATCTTGAAGGACGGCTTGAAAGTAAAAGGACTGACTTCCGCAGCCATGATCTTTTTCGCTGGAGGGATTGGCATAGGGATCGGAGCCGGATTTTACGGCATTGTGATATTCTCGGTCATCATTTCCTTTGTACTTGCCCGGATCAGTCAGCGTGTGGAGGATGTCCAGCACAAGCGGTTAGGAAAGTGAATCATGGAGAAGCGGTGCATTAGCATCGCTTTTTACTTTTTGCAGGAGCCGTAGTGGGAGGAAGAAGCGAATTTCCAGTCTGCGCTTCGGCCTCCGCCCTGCAAGGGGAGGTAAGACTGTCCGCTTCGGAATAAATGGCGGGAGCGCTTCAAACGTAGAAGTTTCGAGGAAGTATTTCATAAGTGAAGCTTAAATTCCCCGCCATTTATACCTACGCTAGGTTGGGCTCCAGAGGCGCTTGGACTGGAAATTCGCTTCTTCCTACGTAGCTATTCGTTCATTCGTTGAAAGAGGTTCTAAGATGTTCTATTTCAACTGAATTGGCTTTCACAAGCTTCCTTGCGTTAACTTGCAAAATGTTTTAATAACACGAAGGAATTTACTGCTGTACGAAAGCCCTGCCACATGTTTGGAAGGAGACCGCCCGAACGAAGAGAGGATATAGGCGACTGGAAAACATGTGGTAGGGCTTCTCCCGACCACAACAGTGTGGTGATCACTTGTTTTTAGATGATATTCCTCTGACAAACGCGCGGTATGCTGGAAGAGTAATAAAAATCTGGAAAGGACGCGAGCGCGATGCGAGATGAAAGATTAGGAAAAATAGCAGACAACTTAATTTCGTACAGCCTGGATGTGCAAGCTAAGCAGCATATTATGATCATGGTCGTGGATGAAGGAGAAGCGCTGGCAATGGAATTGGTGAAGCGGCTGTATGCGAAGGGAGCATATCCCCACCTGCGCTTTGTACGGCCAAAGGTCCAGCGGGAATGGTTGAAAGGGGTAACGGATGAGCAGCTTGCCCAGACCGTTCAGTGGGAAAAGGACCTGTGGTTTGGCATACAAGGCTATATCGGCATTCATGGCGAGACAAATGACAGTGAGATGAAGGATGTTCCGCAGGAAAAATACCGCTTGTACGCAGAAGCGTATGATTCTATTTTCCATTATGTCGACAATCAAATTACAGGACTGCGCATTAACTACCCAACCTCGGCCCTTGCTCAAAAGGCCAATATGACGACAGAAGCATTTGAAGATTTTTATTTCAACGTATGTTCACTCGATTATCGGAAAATGGCCGAAGCGTGCCAGCCGTTGTACGACCTCATGGACAAAACGGACAAGGTGCGCATTGTCGGACCAGGGACAGACCTGACGTTTTCGATCAAAGGAATTGGGACGCGGACAGCGGTAGGCAAACGCAATATTCCCGATGGCGAAGTGTATACCTCTCCCGTACGCGATTCGATTCACGGAACGATCAGCTACAATACGCCCAGCAACTTCAAAGGAACAACGTTTGAAAACGTCCGGTTTACTTTTCGGGAAGGAAAGATTGTCGAGGCGTACGCGAACCATACAGACAAGCTCATAGAAATATTGGACACGGATGAGGGGGCACGCTACATCGGTGAATTCGCCATTGCGTTTAACCCGTACATTTTGCACCCGATGGGCGATACTTTGTTTGATGAAAAAATCGCTGGCAGCTTCCATCTCACACCGGGTCGTGCCTATGATCAGGCGGATAACGGCAACCGCAGCGCGATTCATTGGGACCTGATTTGCATTCAGCGTCCGGAATACGGTGGCGGCGAAATCTGGTTTGACGATGTACTCATTCGAAAAGACGGAAGGTTTGTGCATGAGGCGCTGCTGGGGCTGAATCCGGAGCAATTGATTCTGTAGAGGAGGGCGATAATGCTCTCCTCCTTTATTTGAGTTTGAAAACGACTACGCCTGCGATCATGATGCCGATTCCGATGATCTTGTTCAAGGTGATCGGGACCTTCTGCACACCGAACAGGCCGAGTGAATCAATGAGCAGAGCGACGAGCAATTGAGAGATGAGCAGAATCGATACGGCATATGCAAGGCCCGATGGACGTAATACCTTTCATCACACTAAAAACGATCAGCGCCCCGAAAACGCCTCCAAGCAAATATACTTTGTTCACTTCCCCGATGCTTTTCCAATCGCCATCACGAACGTAGAGAAAGATCGAGAACGATACAAGAAAGCCTACCGCATGAACAATCGCATTGGTTTGCCACAGTCCGAGCTTTGTACTGGCTTGCGCGTTGAACCACTCATAGATGTTTCCGCTCGCAAGCTCACTGATTTTTTCTCGATTTGTGATAATCAGTGCGCTTTTTTTGTGTTCGATCACGGATGCTGCGCAAAGATTGCGGATGATCCGGTTCAAATGTCGGTAGCTAGTACCCAACAGCTCGTCTCCGATAATCGCGAGTGGATTGTTAAAGCGCAGCAACAACGATTTTCCATTAGGAAGCGTCGTGAAAGTTTTGATTTTTCCCTTCAAAATGAAGAACATATGGTGAAGCTGATCGCCCTTCGAACAGAGGATATCACCCTTCTCAGCCTGATACAGGCGCATTTCATGGAAAGTAGCGGCATCAAAAATATCGGGCAAGGGACTGTTTTGCACCAGCGTATGCAAAAGGGTGCGGTCGTGAAGTTCCTTCATGTATCAAGCCTCCTGCTCGTTTGCTTGCAGGTTATACCCTCTTTAGTAAAAGGTATTTGCGTGCGAAAAAAACGACATATGTCCTTTTTTCCATTAAACACAAAAGACGCGTAGCAGGAATATTCGGATAGATTCGAGAAGTACAACTGTCGAGATCATAGAAAAGAGAGAAACGAAGGAGTGGTTCACATGACTTTGCCTGTAGGTGAAAGAATCATTGGATTTGTAGGAACGGGTGTCATGGGGAAAAGCATGGCAAACCATTTTCTGCAAGCAGGATATACAGTGCTGGTATACACGCGGACAAAGGAAAAAGCAGCAGACTTGCTGGCAGCCGGTGCGATCTGGAAGGAACAGATCAGTGAGCTGGCAAAAGAGGCAAACGTCATCATCACGATGGTCGGCTACCCATCCGATGTTGAGGAAGTGTATCTCGGCGCGGACGGAATTGTGGCAAATGCGAAGCCAGGCACTTATTTGATCGATATGACGACTTCGAAGCCGTCGCTGGCGAAACATATTTATGAGGAAGCCAAAAAGCACGAGCTGCATTCCCTGGATGCTCCTGTCTCCGGTGGAGATGTGGGCGCACGTGAAGCGCGACTGACCATCATGGTTGGTGGCGATCAGGAAGTATTTGATGCGATGGAGCCTGTGTTTAGGATCATGGGGACAAACGTCGTGCTGCAGGGCGGTCCAGGTGCAGGTCAGCATACCAAAATGTGCAACCAGATTTGCATTGCGACGAACATGATTGGTGTATGTGAAGCGATCGCGTATGCGAAAAAAGCAGGTCTGGACCCGGAGAAAGTGCTGACGAGCATTGCAGCGGGGGCCGCAGGCAGTTGGTCGCTGTCGAATCTGGCGCCACGCATGATCGCGGGCAACTTCGCCCCTGGCTTTTACGTCAAACATTTTATCAAGGACATGGGAATCGCATTGGAAGCAGCGGAGGAAATGGGGCTGATGACACCAGGACTCGCACTCTCCAAATCGCTTTATGAAGAACTGGCAGCAAACGGCGAGGCAGATAGCGGCACGCAAGCTTTGATTAAGTGGTTTGAAGGCAAGTAAAGGCAAAAGGAGCCCTTTTCACGAGGGGCTCCTTCTCTATGTCTATCCGTCACGTGTTGACTGGTACATCTCGTACATCTTTTGGGACGGCTTTATTTTTGGTTGGGGGTTGTTCCATTTTCTTCACTTCCAAGATGTCCAGCAAGAAAACAAAGGACGGAATCCCGACAATCAGTCCCCATACTCCAAAGAAATGCTCGGAAAAGATCAGAACGACAAAGGTGTAGAAAATCGGCAAGTGAGTCTTCGTTGCCATCAAGCGAGGATTCAACACATAGGCTTCAAGCGCGTGAATCACCATGATGAAAATGAGCAAATAGACGACAGTTGCGAGACCACCGACACTGAAGGCGATGGCACTGAGCGGAATCAGTGAAATGGCGACACCTGCAACCGGGATGAGCCCCAGTATGAAGACCATGATTGCGAGTCCCAATAGATTCGGAAAGCCCATGATCCATAGACCGATGACGGTGAAGGTCGTATTAAATAAGGCGATCAACAACTGTGTTTCGATTACTTTGCCAAAGGTCAGGATAAATTTTTGGCTAAAGTAGGCGATTTCGTTGTATAACCAGGATAATTTGCTCGTGCGGAATTGAGCAGTAAACGTAACCACATTGTCTTTGCCGAGCAGGAAAAACAGGCTCAAGATAATCGCCAGAAAGACATTGAACCCAACGTTTCTGACTACTGCGAGAAAATCAAGGCTGCCTTGAACAATGCCCTTCATATCAAGCTTCCCAACAATAGACATAAGATAGGGGGCAAACTCATTGTCCTGATTTTGGTGGTACACTTGCTCGATGGAATGGAACAATTGTCCGGTTTGATGAATCAGAGCCGGAATGGCTTTCATCCCACCCACAACGAGAAAGAACGTCAACAACATATAGAGAAAAATGAGAATCAGCTTGGGATGGATCGGCGCGACTTTGTGTGTGAGACGCGTGAGGTATTGATGCAGCCGATTCATTAAATAGGTAACTAAAAAGGTCAGCAAAACCATGTTCAGCATACTTCCCAAGGAGTAAAGCAACAAACAAAACAACGCTAAAATCCCAAATCGTCTTACATCCGGCTTTTGCAAGGCGGCAGCAAAGAAATTCATGGGAACATCCTTTCCAAGTGCTCTTTTTAGCACTCCCATCCGTATACGATGATTATACTGCGTCGGTGTGAACAATTATAGCACGCTTAAAAGCGAGTGGAGGGAAAGAAAAGGTTCCAGTTGCTTGAAAAAGTGTAGCGAAACTATTTCGCACTGCGAAGCGTCAAAAGGAAGGGAATGTTTGACAAGGGAGGCTAATCACCAATGAACATAATAACAAAAACCGCGAGTCTGGTTACCGCGGTCATACTCGGGGCAAGTACATGGACTTCTTCTGTCCATGCGGCTACGTTTTCCCAGATTCAGCCGTATACAACAGACTACAAAATCGGTTTTACGGACGGTAACAAGCTGGTCACACAGGCCATTTATGATGATTTTGAGCGATCTTCCAAAAACATGATCGTAACAAAGGGCGGTAAAAAAGGAATTCTCGACGCGCGGACAGGGAAAGAAATAACTCCCGCGATTTGGGATTATATTGACATTCCGGAGTCCAAAAATATTGCGATTGTTCAAAAAGGCGGCTGGTTCCAATATATCGATTTGAAGACGAACAAGCTGTCGACCATGAAGTTTGCTGGGGCGCATCCGTATTATTTATCCAATGAGCAAGGGACAGCGATTATGTTCTTAGGAAAATCATCGATGGTGATCCATGTAGATGGAAAGGTGCTGATTCCGCCAGTTGCAGGCAAGCTGACGATGGTACAGCTCGTTGCTCCTGATCAGACGGAAAATAAAGAGGCGGAGAAAAAGCGTTATTTCGTCGCGACTACTCCCAAAGAGCTCATCATGTACGATCCTGCTTCCGGCAAAAAGCTGTTTGCACTGCCAAAAGCAGAATTGATTCCAAACGAAGGCGGTCCTGACACTGCATATCTCAAGGTGCGATCCGGTGGAAAAGAAGGCTTGATTGATCGCAATGGCAAGTACGTACTCGAGCCGAAATACAATGCGCTCTATATTTGGAACAATGGATACTTTCAGGTGATCGGCCCCAAGGGACAAGGGCTGTGGAAGGACGGACGGATGCTGGCAGAGCCCATTTACAAAGAAGTCGGGTTCGAGCATAACAATCCGGATGTGTACTACACGGTTTCTGGAGATGTCATCACGTATCATTCCAAGTCCAAAGGTACGTCGCATCCATTGAAAAAAGGAGCCCAGTACTTGCATGGCAGCTACGTGCTGGGACAGGACCCGAAAACAAATCTGTACGGTGTCCTCCAAGTCGGGGGAGGGACGGTCATCCCCTTTGCGTATCCGCGGGCAGAAGGTCCGCCAGCGGCGCGCTTGCTCGTCCGCAGCGATGGGAAAAAAGCGATCCTCCCAGGCTGGGGAAAAGATGTCAAGGAGCCAGATTTTTGGTTCGACTCGTATTTTACCTTGGGCAGCTACAGCATGCTTAGCATTAAGGACGGAAACAAAATCGGACTTTATTCTGAAGATGAAGGCTTGGTCCTGTCTCCTGTTGAGAATCGAATCATTCGCCACGAGGGAGTAACGGGGGAGGTGCTGGTAACAGAGCCGGATGGAAGGGTGCTGCGATACAGCATCAGTGGGAAACAAATAGAAGCTGTCAATCCCAATACGTTGTCCGATGATTTGACGAAAAAGTATGAGCCGGGAAAAGGCGAGATGATTGTGGACCGCAAGACGAACCAACCAATCAGCAAGCTCTACCAATATGTCTATATGGATTCCGATACCAATCTCATCGTTGCAATGGATCACGATTGGGCGGATCTTTATACCCCTGATGGCAAGCTGTTGACTACGGAGATCAAAGTCGCGGTGTGGAAGTCAGGCAACGACGGACCGCCTCTTACCTTGATCAAAGTTGCTGATTCCGTATACACGATGGGTGTGAGAGCGGGGAATGTAGGAATGGCGATGATCAAGGTCGATGACGGGCAACTCCAGGCCGTGAGCGATTTTGTGTATCGTGATGCAAACCAAATGATAGTACAAAATCAAAAGATCGTGATGACAGCATGGTTGGACGGCACGCAGGATGTATGGGCGCAAGAAGGGAACCAGCTCGTAAGCAAGCTCACTAGCGTGAAAGGTTTTCACACGGAATCTTATTTTGATCGGGTATTGATTCAGTCAACTACAGGATGGGATGTCTATTCACCACAGTTGCTCCGCTTAAGCACGGGCGATTATCAGTCCATGAAGTATATGCACGTATATGATCTCAAGACGGGTGCCATTGCCTACCAGGACAAGAAGACGGGATTGTACGGCCTTATGTCGCTGGAAGGAAAGGTACTGACAGCGGCCAAATACGAGGCGATTTTGCCAACAAGCAAAGTATTCCCACAAGTGTGGAGCGAGGCAGACGTTCAGACGCCTTATGTATTCACAACCAAAGACCAGTTCGGTTATCTCGATCAAGGTGGGCAAGAGCAGTTTGCGACAAGATTCCTGACGAAAAAACCTGTGGTCTCCTATAGTCCGATCACGTTCCAATCGTTTACGGCCTACTCAGATACAATGCGACAACGCCCACTTGAGCTGATCGATTTCGGCAAACCGTATAGCTGGCCAGCTGGCGGCAACAGCGAGAGCCATTTTTTTGCCAACCTGGCGCTTTATTTGAATCTACCGAAGGATGCAGGTAAGCAGGCGGTACTTTCAGAATTGGTGTCCAAAGGTATCATCAAAGCCGATGAGAATCGTTCAGTCATGAGCGACGAAGATATGTTCCGAGTGGCTTATTTCATGGCGACGGGCAAAACTAGTCAAGCGATGACGACGCCACAGGTATTGGAATGGGCACAGAAGCGGGGAATTGTACCGTTTCGAGAGGGAATGAGCTACTACATGACGATGAATTTGTACGCGGAGTATCAGCACATCTTGATGACAGAGCTCATGCGTTCCCTGAAAGGAAAAAAAGTGCTCAAGCCAAAGGTGTTAACGACGACATCACTCAGTGACGCACAACAGCAAATGCTCACAACAGCACTGATCGTGAACGGCAAGCCGGCGAATCAACTGCCAGTGCCGCTCCCACAAGCCGAGTGGCAAAAAGCCATTCAAGGCTTGGTCAACCAGTACAACAAGCAAGCAGCTCAATTGCTTGCAGCCTATGAAGCGAAGCTGTGAGCAGATCAACGTAAAGGAGCGGGAGTTCCATCCTGCGCCTTTTTTGCGCTATTAAAAAAACGGCCAATATTTTACAATTAACCAATAGAAGGCAGCGTGAACGCAAGCCGTGACGGCCAAGGAGACAATGAAGGAGACAAACGAAATCTGGTCGAGCTTGTAAGCAACAAAGAAAAATATTGTAAAGGCAATAAAGGCGATAAACGTGCCTTCTTCCAAATAAGCAACTGCCATATTCATTCCACCTCGATTCAAGAAAGGATACGTACCCATGAGGATTGCTGTCGAAAAATTAAGCATACAGGATGCAGCCAGCTTGTTTCAATTTGAAGTGCGCAATCGCGCCTTTTTTGAAAAATCGGTTCCCAGTCGGGGAGATGCTTACTACCAATATGACCATTTTTTACGAGGTCTGCAAGCCTTGCTCGACGAGCAGGCGCAAGGAATCTCGTTTTTTGGCCTCATCAAAAACAGCCAAGGTGACATCTTGGGCAGAATGAATCTGGTAGACATCGAAAAAGATGAAGGAATCGGACATCTCGGCTATCGAGTCGGGGAAGATACCGCTGGAAAAGGAGTAGCTTCACAGGCACTGAAGCTCTTTTTGGAGGGGCATGCTCCCCACTTGAATGTCAGAATGATCTGTGCGAAAACAACACCGGATAACATCTCCTCGCAAAAAGTGTTGCTGAAAAATGGATTCAAACCCTATGAGATGGAGCCGGAAACAACGGATGACTTTCTCCACTATCGCTTGAGCGTTGTCTAAAGAGCTAGTGGCTGGGAGGGACGAAGGAATTAGGCAGTTACAGCCAAAAGTCCCCTGCCTGTAAAAAGGCAAGGGGACTTTTGGGCGTTACGGGGTGTTCAATAATGGCTCCCACGGACGTCTCGTTCCAAGCATATCCGCGAGATGCTTGTTATCCTTCCGCCTGATTTTTCGTGCCGCCGCTCGCTCGTCAGCACCATTATGCAGGAATACTTCCTCTTCCGTCTCCGGCACGACCTTGGGTACAGGGGTAGGCCGCCCATCCTCGCCAATCGCTACAAACGTGAGAAATGATGTGGCACAGACGCATCGAACGCCCGTTAGCAAATCCTCCGCAACAATTTTGACGAAGACCTCCATCGACGTATTATGCGTCCATGTGACGAAGGCTTCGAGTGCAACCTCATTGTCCACCCGGATTGGCTGCAAAAAGTCGACGGAATCTGTGGAGGCTGTCACAACTGGCCCCCGGGCATGCTTCATGGCAGAGATAGCAGCAACATCGTCGATATGCGCCATCAGCCTGCCGCCGAACAGCGTATTGTGATTGTTCGTATCCGGGGGCAGCACATGGCTTGCTTTAAACGTGCGCGACTCCCGAACAAAACGTTGAATCGTCATACAGGTAGCTCCCTTCTTTCTTGCAATCGGATTATGAATGATGACAATCTTCTCTCCTTTCATTGTTCCACAAAAAAATGGATCTATTCCTCTTGAAAAAAGTGACACTGATGCTGTTGCCACGAATGTCATTTGCCGCTATACTTGTGGAGTAGTTTTATGGATAAAAATGTAACGGTTGTTGCTACGACCGTCTCTATATCGAATGGTATGCGCAGAAAACAGCGGAAAGGAGGGTATCCACATGAAAAAAAGATCATTACTGTCTTTGCCAAAAGGAATTGGATACTCCACCGCTGTTTTCTTTGATCTGGCTACATCACGGGAGAAGTATGTCCAAAAACGGATATAGCGACCATCCTTTGATGTAGTGGGATTCATCAGGATACAGTGGAAAAACGCCACAGGTCGCATTCCTGTGGTTTTCTTTTTAGGGCACCGCAGGATTTCCTGTGGTGTTTTTTTATTTCGAAAAAGGGAGATGGATTGTATGCAAGGAAACGGAGAGAACATTTACGTAAGACTGGTACAAGAATCGGATGCACAGAGCCTCTTGGCGCTTGAAATGAGAAACAGAGACTTCTTTCAAAACTTCACAGGGACGAGAGAAGAGACGTTTTACACGCTGGAAGGACAAATCGACAGGATCAAGAGCGCGTTGGCGTTAAAAGAAGAGGACAGAGGGTACTTTTTTGTCATTGCGAAAAAAGGACAGGATGAAATCATTGGGGAAGTGATCCTTTCGGAGGTCGTAAGGGAGAATCTGCAAAGCTGCTGGATCGGTTACTTCCTGGACAAAGAGCTTAATGGAAAAGGCTACATGACTGAAGCGGTAAAACTCGTCGTGGCTTATGCCTTCGAGACATTAGGCCTTCACCGTTTGGAAGCAGGCGTGATGCCGCATAATATAGGTTCGATCAAGGTGCTGCTAAAAGCTGGTTTCCACAAGGAAGGGATTGCCAAGAAAAACGTGAAAATCAATGGTCGGTGGGAAGATCATCAAACACTGGCGATCGTCAAGGAAGAACAAACCGACCAGGTGAAGCCCCAGGTTCAACGTAAAAATCCTGGATCAGTTGCTCCGCCTATGGGAGCCTATACACATCTGACGGTCGTTCCAAAAGGAGCCGATTTGCTCGTGCTTTCTGGGCAGGTAGGAATGGACATTCATGGAGAGTTGCCGACAGATATGAAAGAACAAGTAGAAAACACGCTACAGAACATACTGCGCAATTTTGAAAGTGAATCAGTTAGCGCGGACCATATTATCAAAATCAATATATGGGCAACCGAGCAAATGGATTGGAAACATTTTAATCAGGTATGGGAGAAGTTCCACGGGGGGACACCGCCAGCGATGACCATGTCTTACGTCCCGGCATTGGCAGTCCCTTCGCTCAAAGTGGAGATAGAAGCTTGGGCAGCGAAATGGTAGGGAGGAAATAGAAGGGTGAAGCTTTTCGCTTCATCCCTTTTTTCTGTAACTTTTTTCTAGCAAAAACGTCAATATTTTCAGGAGATAGAATAATCGTGACGTTATTACTGTTTTGACAGCAAAAGATGTCAAAACATGAAGGAATATGGGGACGAATCGAGAAGTTCTTTCTATTAGCTGGATTTTCCAAAAATAAGAGAAAAACAGAGGGGAACGAGGAACTTGCTTTTACGAGTAAATGTCAGCTTGCTAGCTGTTTTCTTCCTGATTTTGCTGATGCCTCTGTCCATTGCGCGAGCGGCCACCCATGTAGAAGTGGCGGTCGATCAGTTAAATATTCGAAGCGAGCCAGGTACGACTACCCAGATCGTCGCAACCCTCAAAAAAGCGACGCGGTTGCCAATCACCAAACAGCAAAAAGATTGGACCCAGGTAAAGCTGCCGAACGGCAATACCGGATGGGTCAATAATAAGTATGTGAAGATGATAGAAGTTCCACAGATCAAATATGTCAAAAGCAATGTGGATATGCTGAATGTTCGGGCAGAACCAAATGCCACTGCACAAATTTTGCAGATCATCGACAAAAACGGTGTGTTTTTGCAAATGAGAAAGCAGGGGGATTGGGCACAAATTAAGCTGTCTGATCAAAAGAACGGCTGGGTGAAAGCCAATTACTTGACGGAGACAGCGGCACCACCACCACCAAAACCACCACAGGTACCAGCACAAATCCCGGATCCGACAACAATTCCAGCACCGCCCCCTCCTGTAGTCCCATCCAATACAGGGAGTGGATTCGAACAAGGGACAATCGTATTGACGGAAGGCTATGAAGTTTATGCGCAGCCAGATATTCTTGGTACCGTCATTGGTCAAATTCATGGCGGGATGACGATCAACCATTACGGATATGCAAATGGTTGGTATACCATCAACTTCAACGGTACCTATGCCTATATTTTCAAACCAATGGAACAGACGGGGACAGCTCCATCACTGCCGAGTTCAACACCGGGGGTACCAGCGACTTTGCCAACAACACCGCCGCCCTCTGTACAAGAACTACAGGTTCGTGTCAAAAATCCTGATTCCAATATCCGCAACGGTCCCTCAACCGAACATGCCATAATTGGAAATGTTCAACCCGGACAAGTATTCCCGGTTGTGCAAACAGTAGGAGACTGGTACCTCATCAGACTGGCAGACAATTCGACCGCCTACATCGCGGGGTGGATCGTAGAGAAGATTCAACCAGCTGGTACTCTGCCACCGACAGGAGCAACGTACGAGTACAACAGTGGGATGATTGGAAACGAGAAAGTGTATATCTATCACACCCATAACCGTGAGTCTTGGCGAAATGTTGCACGGAACCAACAAGGGAGCTCGGTAGATGATCCAGAGATTAACATCACGCTTGTTGGGAAACGGCTGGGCGAACTACTCCAAGCAAGAGGCATTTCGGCAATGGCGAGCCAGGACGATTTCGCTCAGAGATTGAGGGAACAAAATAAAAGCTACTCGATGTCTTATACCGAGTCGTACAAGGCGGTAGCGGCAGCGGCTGCAACCAGTCCGCACTTGCAGTACATTTTCGATATTCATCGGGACAGTGATGAGCCACGCAGCAAGGTAGCGATCACGATCAATGGCAAAACCTATTCCCGGATGCTGTTTGTAATCGGAACAGCGAACCCGAACCATCTGGCGAACAAAAAGCTGGCGGAAGAGCTGAACGCCCGTCTGGAAGCCTCTTATCCCGGATTGTCGCGGGGGATTATCCTGAAAGGTTCAAATCAAGGAAACGGGGTGTACAATCAGTCCATTTCCGAGGGCGCCCTGCTTTTGGAATTCGGCGGTACGAACAACACCTTGGAAGAAGGCTATAATACAGCAGAAGCCTTTGCCGAAGTTTTCGGGAATTACCTGATCGAATCTCAAATCGCATTCAATTAAACGGTTAATAAAAGTAGCACGATTCTTATCGCCACGCGCGAGAGAATCGTGTTTTTTTCCGGGAGGATCATTTATATGGCTACGCATCAAGAACACATACAATCGACTTACGATAACAGTCTCAGTCATCTTCAAGGTGACTGTGAAAGCTGCTTTGGCTTGTGCTGTGTGGCATTGCCTTTTGCTGCTTCCTCTGACTTTGCCATCAATAAAGACGCAGGCAAGCCCTGTAGTAACTTACAGGCAGACTTCCGGTGCGGTGTTCACACAAAGCTGAGAGACATCGGCTTTCGCGGTTGTACGGTCTACGATTGCTTTGGAGCTGGTCAAAAGGTGTCTCAAGTCACTTATGGCGGTCAAGATTGGCGGAAAGAACCCGGATCAGCGAAGCAAATGTACGAAGTATTTCCGATCATGTGGCAGCTTCACGAGCTGCTCTGGTATATAACGGATGCGTTGACCAAGCAAGCTGCCGAGCCGCTCCATCCTGCATTGAAGGAAGCAATGGAGGAGACGCAGCGCCTGACGGATCAGAGTCCTGAGGATATCCTGAAGCTGGACATCGCACTTCATCGAGCAAAAGTAAATGAACTATTGCTACAGACAAGTGAATTGGTACGCAAGGACGCGGTTACCAAGTACAAAGGGGGCAAGCAAGGAAAATCCTATGGTCGAGGAGCTGATCTCATTGGTGCCAAGCTCAAAGGCGCTGATTTACGAGGCACCCAATTACGCGGGGCTTATTTGATTGCTGCTGATCTGAGAGGAGCGGATTTGCGGGGAGCCGACCTCATTGGTGCAGATTTTCGCGATACAGATGTGAGCGGAGCGAACTTGACGGAAACGTTGTTTCTCACGCAGGTTCAGCTCAACGCGGCGAAGGGTGATGCCAGCACCAAGCTGCCACCGTTGTTTACGCGTCCGCCGCACTGGGCTAAATAAAAGAATCAAAAGCAGGGTGTCATTCGTTGACAGCCTGCTTTTTCTCAAGTTATATGGTTCCCTCCAAGATTACGAGTCTGGATTGGAATGCAACCCAACTATTTCTATTACTTCGACTACTCCTACTCTTCTCGAACCTTCCATAAAATATCCGATCACCCCAAGCTCCATTCTTTTTGTGTGGACCTCTTTACGCATCTGGGGGAAAAGAATCCGCATGCGTGCAGTTCCTTCTGTAGGAACAGGGCTTGTGTTATCTAAAATGATTTCTCCGTGATCATCTTCAAATTCAGGATGGATGGCAAAGATGCCTGTTAGGCTTATGTCATCTCCCTCGTAAGAAAAATCACTTCGATAGCCTTGAAACGGTGTCACCTTTCTGCCGCCTTCATTTTCCGAGTAAAATCGATATTTTACTCGAAAATCAGCGGGATGCTTCCTTATTTCTTCATAGGGTGTCCACATGTCATTTCCTCCGTTCTTTAAAAATGGTTGTTAATACAATTCTACTTTTGCCGTATTAACTAGCGTGAGGCTCACAACCAAACAAATTGCGCAATTTGTTTATTCCATCCAGAAGGGAGGGGAAGTAATTGGAGATTGCCCAAGTGAACACAGGCATCTGCCATAAAGAAGAACACGAAAAGCAAGCGGAAAGCATGTCGACCGAAACTTTTACTCAAATTTATGGTGCGTACTATAAGCGCGTCTACAAATATATTTGCTATCGTATCAATAATCACTACACAGCGGAAGAAATATGCAGTCATGTGTTTGAAATGGTGATTTCAAAATACAGCAGCTTCTCGCCGGATAAATCAAACTTTGAGGTTTGGTTGTTTGCGATCGCCAGAAATGCAGTAACAGATTACTTTCGCTTACAGAAGAAAAGGATCAGCTTTTCATTGGATTCGATTCTGAATCTGGTCTTGCCGAAGTCGTCACCGGAGGACATTGTGATCCGCGACGATAATCATCAAGCCTTATTTCAAGCACTGGCCAAGCTGAGTGACAAGGAACGCAATATCATCGCCATGAAATATGCGGCTGGTCTTAAAAACGCGGAAATTGCAGAACTTCTTGGTGTCAGTGGTTCAAATATTGGCGTCGTTCTCTACAGATGCTTGAAAAAGCTGCAAATGGAATTGCAAAAAGGGGGCTTCCGCTATGAAGAGTGAGCATGATCTAAACGATTTTCGTGAACTCACCGACTTGCTTACTGATCTGGAATTAGATGACGCCACTCCAAAAGCCAGCATATACAATCGGCTGAAATTCAAATTGGAATCAGGAAACATACAATTACATGATAGGAAAAAGGACGGGATCTCTATGAAAACGAATAAATGGAAAGCTGTCTCAGTTAGTGCTGTTGCTGTTGTTTGCCTTTTAGGCGCATTTTCGACTACATCGTTTGCCCAAGAAATGCTCCAGACGATCTTGGCACGCTTTCAGGTCGGGAACATGGAAATTACCCAATACGATAAAGAACAGCCTGCTACTCAGTCCAATTCCCAAGTAATCGAGATACCTGTAGAACCCAAGGCCCCCCCACAGATGACATTGGAAGAAGCACGCGCAGCCAGCAAAATGGACTTTCCCGCACCGACATGGTTATCAGAGCATTATTCCTATGTGAACGCGGTCGTTCAAGGCGAGCATATGGTAGAAGTTCAGTATAAAAAAGAGAAAGAGTTTATTTCCTTGCTGATTTCAACCGGTGGCGAAAACGGCATCAGCACGACAGAGGGTGTCAAGATCGAAACCATTGGCGGGAAAAAGGTGTATTTCGCCAACGGGATCGTGATTTGGGAACATGAAGGATTCACGTACGAGTTGTATCAGATGGCAGAGAAGAGCTTCGATGCTGCGACTATCGGCAACATCATCGAATCCTTGTCAACGAAATCCGTCAAAAAATAAGCAGTTGTCACTTAACCACGTACCCAGGCACACCGACTTCGATTTTTCGAGGTCGGGGATCATCTGGGTATTCCACTCAAGATGGGCCTTGTAACGGGGCCCATTTTTGTATCTGCCGTCACAGAGTGTTAAAAATCATGTAACGAATCGGACACCCTCTAGGGTCAAAAGTCCTGCTACAATTACACATGACCGGAAATATACAGGGTAAAACAAAAAACTCTCTCACGAAGGTGAATGCGAAAAGGGGGTTACAGGAGAGAGAATTATTTGTGAATTTTTTCACATATATTTGTGATATTTTTCACAAAGCCGTAATAAATGCGGATTTCCCCACTGGTATAATTCCGGTACATAAAGGCCAAAACGCGAATAGAAAGGGATCTTGTACATGGATATAGTGGATTTGGGACGACTTCAATTTGCGATAACAACGATCTTTCATTTTGTTTTTGTGCCGATTTCCATCGGGCTGTCCTTATTAGTAGCCATTATGGAAACGATGTATGTGGTAAAAAAGAATGACTTGTACAAAAAAATGGCCAAGTTTTGGGGAACCTTTTTGCTCATAAATTTTGCTGTCGGGATTGTGACAGGGATTATGCAGGAGTTCCAATTTGGGATGAACTGGTCAGATTTCTCACGATTCGTCGGCGACGTATTTGGAACACCGCTAGCGATTGAGGCTCTCTTGGCATTCTTCCTCGAATCGACTTTTATTGGACTATGGGTATTCGGTTGGGATCGCTTGTCCAAAGGTGTGCATCTCGCATGTATTTGGCTCGTATCCATTGGAACGATTCTTTCGGCTCTTTGGATTCTTGCAGCCAACTCGTTCATGCAGCAGCCAGTCGGCTTCGCAATCAATAACGGACGAGCAGAGATGGTCGATTTCTTCGCTCTTCTTACCAATGGACAATTACTATATGAATTCCCGCATACCGTATTTGCGGCATTTGCGACAGGAGCCTTTCTGGTAGCAGGTATCAGTGCTTGGAAGCTATTGAAAAAACAAGACGTTACATTCTTTGCGCAATCTTTCAAAATTGCGATCGTGGTAGCATTGATTTCCTCGCTTGCGATTGCTCAATTCGGTCATGGTCAGGCACAATATTTGGTTGCTACCCAACCGATGAAAATGGCAGCGAGCGAAGGGCTGTGGGAAACAAGCGCGGACCCGGCTCCTTGGACGGTTTTTGCAACGATTGATCCAGAAAAACAAGAAAACGGCTTTGAAATAAAAATTCCATATTTGCTTAGTGTTCTGACGTACAACTCACTTTCAGGTTCTGTCCCGGGCATGTTGGAGTTGCAGGCGGAGTATGAGAAAACTTACGGTCCAGGAAACTATATTCCCCCAGTTCGGACGACCTTCTGGAGCTTCCGCATCATGGTAGCGGGCGGTAGTGCCATGATTTTGCTGGCTTTGTACGGGGCATATCTCGCTTTGCGCAAAAAGCTGGAACAGCCAAACAAGCGGTTCATGCAGTTGATGGTTGCGGGTATCTCGTTGCCATTCATCGCAAACTCGGCTGGGTGGATCATGACGGAGGTAGGTCGTCAGCCATGGACGGTATTCGGGCTGTTGCGTGTTGAAGATTCGGTTTCCCCAAGCATTAGCACAGGAGCGGTATGGTTCTCTCTCATCGCCTTCACGACGATTTATCTTATCCTGCTGTGCCTCTTGGCTTATCTGTTTGCTCGTGTGGCCAAAAAAGGGCCGGAATTGGATAGTCATGAGGAAGTAGAGAATGTACAGCTTCAAGATCCATTTGATCGTGTAAGGAGTGAACGTTATGGGGCTTAATGAACTGTGGTTCCTGCTCATTGCCGTTCTGTTTACCGGATTTTTCTTTCTCGAAGGCTTCGACTTTGGTGTCGGCATGGCGACGCGCCTGCTCTCACGAAATGATTTGCAAACCCGGGTTCTGATCAATACGATTGGCCCGTTCTGGGATGCCAATGAAGTGTGGCTGATTACAGCCGCTGGTGCGATGTTCGCAGCGTTCCCAGAGTGGTATTCCACGATGTTTAGCGGCTATTATCTCGTGCTTACGCTAATTCTGCTTGCGTTGATTGGGCGAGGGGTAGCATTTGAATTTAGAGGCAAAGGGAAAGGCGAGGCTTGGAAAAAGACGTGGGACGCAGCGATTCTGATTGGAAGCTTTGTACCGCCGATGTTGTTTGGAATGGTGTTTGCCAGCCTGGTGAAGGGTGTGCCGATTGATCAAAATATGGAAATGACTGCGGGCTTCTCTGATATTGTGAATGGATACTCGTTGTGGGCAGGTGTGACAGTCACGGGATTATGCTTGCTACACGGTCTGAACTTTATCTCGTTGCGCACTGTGGGCGAGCTGCGTGAAAAATCACGTGTACTGGCAGCAAAGCTGTTGCCTGTGCAAGCGGTTCTCATGGCAGTGCTTGTAGGGTGGACATTCAAGGTAACCGATCTGTTTGAACGTCAGGGTGTATTGTTGACAGCAGCCACACTCTTAGGTGTTATCGCCTTTGTACTGGCTCGTCACTACCTGAGACAAGGCAGGGAAGGTTGGGCTTTCGGGATGACAGGCGCGATGATCCTGTTGACATTCGTCTCGATGTTTATCGGTTTGTTCCCACGGGTGATGGTCAGCACGATTGATAGCGCGTTTGATTTGACCCTTTATAATGCAGCTTCGAGTCCATACACGTTAAAAGCAATGACCATTGTTGCAGCAGTGCTTTTACCGTTCGTGCTAGCCTATCAGGTTTGGAGCTACTTCGTTTTCCACAAACGAGTCACTGAAAAGGATCATTTGGAGTATTAATGGACAAGGAATTGTTCCGATTACAAGGAATCCGACCGGTTATGCTGCTGCTAGCCGGTCTTTCCCTCCTGCAAAGTGCGGCGATTATCGGTCAGGCAGTGTTTTTGGCGAAGTCGATCTCGATCTTGTTTGAAGGTCAAGCGGTTCATATGGCGTATCAGTCGCTTGCCCTGTTTTTGGTCATGATAGCCGCTCGTCATACCATCGTTTGGCTGCAAAAGAAAATCGCTGGTCGTTTTGCTGAAGCCTCCAGTGAGTCTTTGCAAGGGCGAGTTTTATCCCGATTGTTCGAGCGTGGTCCACGTTTTGCAGCCAGTGAAGGAAGCGGAAAGCTTGTTACGCTTGTCTTGGAAGGTGTAGATCGTGTACGTACCTACCTGGAGTTGTCTGTTCCGCGTACGCTGGATATGGTTTTTGTTACGTTTCCGCTTCTGGCATTTGTCTACACGCAAGATGTTATTTCTGGACTGATCCTGACGGTGACGATGCCTGTTCTCATCGGATTTTTTATCGTTCTCGGTCTGGCGGCGCGTAAACAGGCAGACAAGCAATGGCGTTCGTATCGAATGCTGTCCCATCATTTCACCGATTCACTTCGCGGGCTTGCGACGCTCCGGTTTTTGGGACGCAGCAAAGACCATGGGGAGACTGTAGGAAGAGTGAGCGATCAATATCGATCCGCTACGATGCGCACGTTGCGCGTGGCTTTCTTGTCTTCTTTGGCACTCGACTTCTTTAGCATGCTGTCTGTCGCGTTTGTGGCGGTTGGTCTTGGATTGCGGCTGATTGAAGGGAGCTTTGGCTTTGAAACGGCATTGGTCATCCTGATTCTTGCACCGGAGTACTTTTTGCCAGTACGGATGCTTGGATCGGATTACCACGCCTCATTGGATGGAAAGGAAGCGCTGGGGACGATTCGTTCCATTATCGATCATGCCGCCACTGATGATCATAAGGCGGAACCACAAGCATCAGATAGTCAGACGTCTCTGAAAGATGTATGGAATGGAACGATTACCTTGTCCGATATTCGGGTCGTCGGTGAGGATGGCAGACAGGTACTGGGTGAGATATCTGCGGAACTGGGCAGCAACATGAGAAGAGTGGGCATTGTAGGGGCGAGCGGGGCAGGAAAATCAACCCTTCTCGGAGTGCTAGGCGGTTTTTCTGATCCCGAAGCTGGCGTGATACACGTAGATGGGCAACCCATTACGGGGGATGCGAAGCGGGAGTGGCAGCGGCAAATCGCTTACATTCCGCAGCATCCGTATTTATTCAATCAATCGTTGGCGGATAACATTCGTTTCTATGAACCGGAAGCGACCCAGGAACAGGTGGAGCAGGTGATTCGTGATGTCGGTCTGGGAGAGCTGGTGGACAGCTTGCCAAATGGCTGTGACGAAATCATTGGCGAAGGGGGGCGCACGTTAAGCGGCGGACAAGCACAGCGGGTTGCGTTGGGACGTGCGCTGCTTGGCAATCGACCAGTGATTTTGCTCGACGAGCCGACCGCTCACTTGGATATTGAAACGGAATGGGAGCTCAAACAGACCATGTTGTCGGTGTTGGGGGACAGGCGCGTATTTTTTGCCACGCATCGTTTGCATTGGATGCGAGACATGGATTGGATTTGGGTAATCGATCAGGGTCGACTGGTAGAAGCGGGCACCTTTGAACAGCTCGTTGCACAAAAAAGCGTATTTTATCGGTTGTTGACAGCTGGTGCCAAGGGGGAGAAAGGATGAAGGAAGCGCGAGAAGGCAATCAGGGGTGGTTTTTTCCATACTTTCGCCAGTTTTTCTGGCAGTTTGCCGCAGCGGCTTTGCTGGGAACCTTGGCAGTGGCATGTGCGGGTGCTCTGCTGTATACGTCCGGGTATCTAATTTCTCGCTCCGCACTCAAGCCCGAAAACGTCTTAATGGTCTATGTTCCCATCGTACTTGTCCGGGCTTTTGGCTTTAGCAAAGCAGTCATTCAGTACCTGGAGCGTCTGGTCGGACACGATGCAGCTTTGCGTGTGTTATCGCGTATGCGTGTGCGATTGTACCAGGCCATCGAACCGCAAGCGCAGCTTCTCCGCACTCGTTTTCGTACGGGAGATTTGCTTGGTGTACTGGCGGATGACATCGAGCAACTACAGAATGTTTATCTGCGCTTTGTGCTGCCAGCCGTCTCGGCGGTCCTCCTCTACGGGGCAGGTATTGTGGCATTGGGGAGAATGGACGGGATGTTCGCGCTCTTGATGGCGTTGTACTGTGGTTTTCTGCTGTTTGTTGCACCGGCAGTAGTCTTGTGGTCATCCATTGCCAAGAGTCGTCGGTTCAAGCAGGAGAGACAGGCCGCATACCGAGAGCTGACTGATGCTGTTTTTGGCATGAGTGACTGGATTCTCAGTGGTCGTACGCAGGAGTTTCTCCAGTCGTTTACAAGACGGCAAATGACAGCTTCCCAGATCGAAAACGCCATTCGCCGCGGAGAATGGCGAATACAGTGGATGTCGCAGTGTGCAATCGGTGGAGCCATAGTCTTACTGGTCATCTGGGCAGGCGGACTTGCCGCTGCGAATCAGATTCCTGTTACGTTGATTGCTGCGATTGGGCTGGTCGCATTTCCTTTGATGGATGCGTTTGCCCGTATTTCTGACGCAGTTGTGCGAATGCCAGAATACAAGGAGTCTCTGGGACGGCTTCGGGAGATCGAGAGCGGTCGTCCATCCATAGTGGAAGTCCAGCAGGAAAAGGTGCCTGATCAAGCTGGGGGCAGGTTGAAGCTCGATCATGTTCATTTTCGTTATCCGCAAGCCAGCAGTTGGAGTGTGCAGGACGTGTCTTTTGAGGTGGCTCAAGGGGGCAAAATGGCGTTGCTCGGTCGCAGCGGAGCTGGCAAATCGACGATACTGAACTTGATTCGAGGTGCCATACAGCCGGAGGCAGGTCAGGTGACCATAAATGGGCAGCCTGTCCAGTCAGAGGAGGCTTCTGCTGGTTTGTTTTCCGTATTGAATCAGCAGCCGTATTTATTTGACACAACGGTAGCCAATAACATCAGGCTTGGTCGACCCGATGCGTCCGATGAAGAAGTGCATGCTGTAACCACTCAAGTCGGTCTGGATCAGCTGATTGAATCACTACCGGATGGTTATCAAACCCGGATGCAGGAAACCGGTTTACGCTTCTCTGGCGGAGAAAGGCAGCGCATAGCTCTAGCCCGGATTTTGCTGCAAAACAAGCCGATTGTTCTCCTTGACGAGCCGACGGTGGGATTAGATCCGTTGACTGAACGCGATCTGATGGCAACGATCTTCCGTGTCTTGCACGGGAAAACCTTGATTTGGGTGACTCACCACTTGAGCGGTGTAGAGCAAATGGACGAGGTCATTTTTATGGAACAGGGAGTCATCTCGATGCGAGGGACACATGAGCAGTTGTATCAGGACAGTCCAAGGTATCGCAACCTGTATACCTTGGACTGTCCATTGGCGTCCGTGTTGGAAAAATAAGAAGAGGAAGAGAGGCTGTTCCGGAGAAGGACAGCCTTTTTCGCTTAAGATAGGGCCTCACTGGTTACACCCCGGTAATAATGAGTGTGCCCGTCATCATAAGTGGTTTGCCCTGAAAACTCGTGGTAATGACTTCCGTCTGGCAACGGAATAGGCGGACTCGTCCATCCCCTGTAGTGATGCACATGTCCATCATCAAACGTGGTGGTACCTTCGTAGTAATGGACGTGCCGATCTCTCATTCCTTCTGGAGGCGATGTCCTGCCACGTATTCGGTGACGATGACGATCCGAAATGCTTGTCAGTGTGTCATACCCGTGAAAATGCCCGGGCCGATCGGCAAATCGAATAAAGCGTAATGAATGAGAGTGCCGAGAGCTCATCAGGAAACGCCCCTTTGTATGCATTTATTACTAGTAAATGCGTTTGTCAGGCGTTTCGAAACGGACATTCGTCTATGCGTTGAAAAAGAACGAGAGCCTTCCTCATTGAAAAAGGCTCTCGTCTGATTAGAACAGTTTTTTTCCCATGATATGATCGAGTGGGATCACGCCAATGACTCTACTATCATCGCTATTGTTACGATTATCTCCCATCACAAACACATGGTTTTCTGGTATGACGATTTTGGCATCAGGTACATCGACCATTTTTTCTTTTATGTACGGCTCGTTTAACGGCTGTCCATTCCGATATAGGCTCTCGTTCTTAAACTCCAAAGTATCACCAGGTTTGCCGATGACCCTTTTTACCCAGAATGTTTTGGCTTCGCTTTTCCCCATGGCGAGCATGAGCAGAGGATTTTCAAGAACGTCATCTTTTAACGTACGATCTCGGTTTACACGACTGTCGATAACGACAATGTCGTTGTACTCAGGGAGATAAGAGAATGTGTGGGACAATTTCGACACGTAGATGCGTTCGTCGTTTTGCAGTGTAGGCTCCATCGATTGTCCATTCACTTTAAAAGGTTGGAGGACAAATATGTTAACTAGCATCGCGAGTGAAAGGGAGATACCCAATGTTTTGGTCCAGCCCCATATTTCTTTTGCGCTTTTCAAATCAGACCGCATCCTTCCACGTGAAAGATTACTTTGGTGTGGCTATTGGTTAGTACGTGAAACGGTGCTTTTTGGTTACGTAATTGAAGAGAGAAGCTTGTGAAACAAAAGGAATTAAGCAAAAAAGCTGAAAAAGATGACAGCAAAAATGCCACTGGGAACAGAGGCGAGCAGGAAATAAAAGGTCCATTTCCATCTGCTTTTATAATCTTGCACTTCATGTTCTTTGTAATAGGCTGAGGGACTGCTAAGGGCGTTATAGACCATTAATCCAGCCAGTGTAAGGAGACCAAACGCAAGATACTCAGCATAATTGCCAGCTTGATCGATGTTCCCAGTCGTTATCGCTATGATCATACAGAGAATCTGCAAAGCAACGCCAAAACCAAGTGCTCTGAGCATGTAACTACCTACTTTTGGGATATTTTAACTGTAATTACGTGTAAAGGGACGAAACGTTTCAAAATCTCAAATATCAGCCAATAGTAGACGGCTGTAAGTTTAAATCTGTTTTACAAAAATAACCCGGTCGTTTCCTTTTCCATCATAATTAGAAGTCACATGGATTCCATCCACCATTTTATCCCCTTTTTCAACGGCAAAACCTAGCTTCGTGTGGAAGGAGATTGAGCCTTTATTAACAGGAGAAGTAATACATCGAATCGTATCGCATCCTTTTTGTTTTACGGTTTGAAAGAAATGGTGGTATAATTCGCGCCCCCATCCATCTTTTCGCTTGTCGGGATGCACACCAACGAAGTGAATGTAAGCTTCGCCGGGCAACGTCTGGGACAAGAAGCCGATGAGGAAAGCGATGACTTCTCCATTCTCTTCAACAATAAAGCTCGTTGACTGGAAATGGATAAAAAACAGCTTGGGTAACATATCAGACATTTGTCGCCCACCCCACCAATCGTTGAGGACCGTAATAACTTTGAGGTAGTCTTGCTCTTGCACATTTCGAATTTGCAACATGATTGCCTCCTTATCAATATGCCTCACTGAGACAAGTCTTTCTGCTCAGGCAGTTTTTCCCAGACTACAATGATTAACGTTGCGATAGGGCCAATAAATAAAGAGAGAAAAAACCAGTTAAGACCGCTACGGTTTTTTCCTTGAGCTAGTCCAGCGTTGATGAGGGCCAATGTACCCCAACCAACAAAATATTGATCTTCCATTTGCGAATCTGCCTCCATTGTTGAAATATTGCTCCTATTATATAGAGTTGCTAAGAGTTTTACAAAATGTGTATGAACAAACTAAAAATGGCCACTCGAAAACGAGGGCCACTGAGAGAAACTGATCCGGGAACGGAAGGGGGTCCCTGAACCATTGCATCAGGCGCTTTGATACGCGGTTATTTATACAAAATATCATCCCGTAGTGATCCTACTTTGCCGAGAGCATCGGCAATATCTTCTTCGCTTACACCAAAGTGAGTCAAGGCCTCACGCAGATGCCCAACGATAGCATCAAAATGAACGGGTTGCAGATTCATTCCTTCGTGAGCCTTTGCCATGGACTGGCCAGAATATTGATTCGGACCACCAAGGGCATAGCTGATAAACTTTGTTTGGTGTTTACGTTGTTTTTCCATATCGGTGTTTTTGAAAAAGTGGTTCACGGTGTCATCAGCTAAAACTAAATCATAAAAGTAGTCCACTACTTTCGCGACCGTATCTTCCCCACCATATTTCTCGTAAAACGTGCTCATTATTGGCCTCCTTAGGACGTTTTCTTCTCTTATATATTCCTCCATTGTTGGAAACCTATTAAAGAAAAGCCCGCAAGCTGATGCCGATTGCGTTTCGACGTCAGCCTGCGGACTAGATGCATGCTATGTGGGCTTTGTTTTAGCCAACTTTCCTGATCACTTTCGAATTTCCACCTGAACTGACAATGATCCATCCTTCAGGAACAGGCGAGGCTTGCAGTACCTCAATCTGTGTTCCGTAAGGAGCCCCATTGACATTTCTGATCACATTCGATCCTCCATAGGTTCGAACCATGATCCATCCTTTTGGGATAGGCGAAGCGAGCATCACTTCTACCTCCGTGCCGTACGAAGCACCGTTCACATTCCTGATTACATTCGATCCTCCAAAGGCTCGAACCATGACCCATCCTTCAGGAATAGGGGAGGCGAGCATCACCTCTATCTCCGTACCATAAGAAGCACCGTTCATATTTTTGATTACATTCGATCCTCTAAAGGCTCGAACCATGACCCATCCGATTGGGATAGGCGAAGCGAGCAGCACCTCTACCTCCGTGCCATAAGAAGCACCGTTCACATTCCTGATCAGGTTCTGCGTTCCTAAAGTTCTAACGATAACCCATCCGGCTGGAATAGGTGAGGTAAGTGATACCCAGATTTCTTCACCAGACATGGCATTTCTGATTTTTTTATTGGAAGCGTAGGTGGTTGCCTTTTCCTGTGTAGGGAGCGCTGCCGCTTGGACTTGTGTGGCTAGAGAGGGTACTACGACGACTGAACTTAATGACAGGATAATAAGTGTTTTTTTAAACATGAGCATCAACCTTTCATGATAAAAGTTGTTTGGAAACGATCATCGAGTCAGTCGAAAGTTGTATATTTCTAAAAATACTAATTTATTACATTTTATACGATTATTGTTCTGATTACTTTAGGAGATATTGTCGAATGGTAGTCAAAGTTGACGATAGGTTGAACAGCCGCGAGAAAAGCAAATGACCCTCTCATCAGTTGAGAGGGTTGAGGGAAGGTGGGATCCTATTTCATAAAGCTTAAAGCGACGCCAATGGAATAAGGTACAAGCCATAAAATCCATACGATCAAGCTAAATTTATGGAACTGCTTGATTTGATGTCCATTCTTTTTCCATAGGACGACACAGGCCCACACTGTATGGAGAAACATCAAGATCAGAGCGATCAGCCCAGTAATGCCATGCAAATTTAAACTGGAGTTGTCAGCAAGTAATTTCATAAACGTAGTTCCGATAGTATCAAATGCCAAGCCAAGACCAAAAAAGATAAGGTGTTTCCTCTTTAGCTCTCCTGAACGTTTTTCGCTCCATACCCCAATCGTATAGGCAATGAGAGCAAGATTTATAAAAATCACGGCTGCTGCTAACAAGTAAGATCATCTCCTGTTCATTTCTTTTGACTACGCTTGTAAGTGTAATCGTTGAACATGAACATAAGATGAACGACCGTGTAGATGGAGGTACCGATGCCCCTCACATGAGGAGCACCAGTACTGCAAAGCTAGTTGTCTAGGTGAGATGGACCATCTGCATGAAACAAGTGTCTCAAGATCGCATGACTCACGTCGGTCACTGGTTCAAAAACAAAAGCAACCAGATGTTCATGTGGCTCCAGATAGTAATTCCTGTAGCCGAGCTGAATCAACTCCCGATTGAGTCGCGCTGCATCTTCGAAACTTGCATAGAAATACAGATGCTTGGTCATGGTAATCACCTCCTTCCGCACTAAAACGTAGCAGAAGGAGTAGAATCACACCAACGATCAAGACTTTGATTTCCAATTGGAAAAGGAAAAAACCCTTATTTACAATAAGGGTTCTGGTGTACTCATCGTACGACGCTCATCGAGAGCACTGCTCCACTTAACCATGATTCCGCAAAAGCGTGTTGGCTACCCGATTTATTCGAGAATACCCAAATGCCAACGTTAAAGGTGTACTGGTGCCCGGGAGACATTGCGAAGCTGAGGCTTGGTGGATTGGTCACATCAACGTAACCGGATGATTCGTAACGACCGCCACCGTTTCCATGTACACTTTCGCTGAACAGCTTCCCACTCGCACTGTTGACCAGTTGCCCGTCCTTCAGTACGGTCAGCTCTGTGCCTGCCTCAACCATAACACTATCCGCAGATTCAATGCTAGACAGGTGCCACTTGGGCACAAAACGTCGAGAGGCGTATCCAGTTGCGGTCACTTCGCGATCTGTGGAGAGCATTATGCCAAAACCCGCATGTGCCGCTATGAAGCCTGGGGCACCCATTCCACCTTCTCCTGATACAGCTCCTGATCTGGCGATTAAACCGACTTCACCTGTTTCGTTATTGAGGTTCTGGAAAGTGGGAGGACTTCCATCTGGGAGAAACCAGCTCCATGTGAAATCAAAAGGGGGGACAATAGCCAGCGTCCGAATGTGGGCAGTATCAGGAATGTTCAGGTCTATAGACTGTAGGTTAGATCGATCACCTTGTGCATAGACACTTGTCTGTACTTTCGACTTCGATGTATCAGTGGCAAGGGTTTGTTCAATTTTCTTTTCGAAGCTTGCGATGAGTGTGGCAATAGAGCGCTCAGCGGCCTGACGTAGTTCGGTTTGCGTCACATTTTCACGAAATGAAATATGCGCATTCGGAGGCAGGCCATTAACGGACATGCGATGTTTCTCAGTCGTATGAATCTCCTCCTATTATCAATCAGCTAAAATGTATCGTTACCATAAAGGAGGAACACGATACCGAGTCAGACCGACATTATATTTGCGGATTTGAAAATACCGCGGAGGGACCATTCTTTTACACAACACCTGTTTGGTTAAAAGCAAGTCTTTTTTACGAATTGGTTGAGGAAGTAACTACTTTGAATCCGAAGAAAAAATAAGAAAAACCCTTAATAAATAAGGGCTTTTCCTTTTTCATAGTCTATTCGCTCTACCGATTGTCGACTTTCTCCGGATACATATCATGATTCATCATCCGATGGCTCGCCATCTCCTCGTACTTCGTCCCCGGTTTCCCGTAGTTGCAATACGGATCGATCGAGATGCCGCCGCGCGGAGTGAACTTGCCCCATACCTCGATGTAGCGCGGGTCCATCAGCTTGATCAAGTCGTTCATGATGACGTTGACGCAATCCTCGTGAAAATCACCGTGATTGCGGAAGCTGAAAAGGTACAGCTTGAGCGATTTGCTCTCTACCATTTTGATGTCAGGAATGTAGCTGATATAGATTGTCGCAAAGTCTGGTTGTCCGGTAATCGGGCACAGGCTGGTGAATTCCGGGCAGTTGAACTTTACGAAATAATCGCGGTACGGATGCTTGTTGTCAAAAGACTCCAATACGCTCGGGTCATAGGAGTAGTTGTATGTTGTGCCTTGATTCCCCAAAAGAGTGAGGGAGGATAAATCGCGTTCTTGTTGATGTGCCATATGAGTACATCCTCTTTTCTTCCATGAGAGTAAAATATCGTTTAAACGCCTCGTTTATTGCCCCAGACAAGCGCATGTAGTTGGGGCAGAACCTTCGCGTCATTCATGTCAGGTGTCGCCATCGCTTGATCGATCAGCCATTCAAAGCTCTCCAAAAGCTTATCCCGAAGCCGAGGTGTATCAGCGTCAGACAGATCACTGTTTCCTGGCTGTAAGTAGAAAGGAACCTCTGGAAAACGCTGATGGATGGTGCGTGCATAGGCAAAGTCGGCGTCGTCGAAAACAACCACTTTCAGGCTAAGTCCTGGATGTTTTTGTTCCAAAAGCTCGTGTACAATTCGATCAAGCGCTTGAAAATCTGTTTCCATCCCGGAACTTGGCGGCTTCGGTGAAATTGTAATGTCGTCAATCTGTGGAAGCCATGCTTGCCACTTGCTGCCTTGTGTTTCGACTGCTGTGCGAATGCCATGCTCCTTCAACAGGGCAATTAAGTCGCCAATGCCAGCCAAAAGCGCAGGATTTCCCCCGGAGATCGTGACATGAGAAAAACGGTCCCCGCCTAAGCGAGTGAGCTCCTCCCAGATCGCCTCGGGCGTCATTTGCCTGATTTCATCACGGGCAGATCCATCCCATGTAAAAGCGGAGTCGCACCAGTTGCAACGATAGTCACAGCCAGCTGTTCGCACAAACATCGTTTTTTGTCCGATAACCATTCCTTCGCCCTGAATCGTAGGGCCGAATATTTCCAAGACCGGGATCATTCCGTCATCCACTCCCGTCTTGCCTCAGCATAGCTGGTCGGTGTCTCAAACAGGCGAACGAACTCCACACGAGCGCCATTGTAGCGGTCGCGGTAGGCATCTGACTGCAATTGCTTTTCCATCTCTTCAAAAATCCACACGACCATGTTTTCGGCAGTGGTATTCATCGGTGGGAGCATTTCATTCAGATAGCGGTGATCCAAATAGATTTCGATGTGCTCTTTCCAGATTTGCTTGATGTCACCGAAGTCGATCACGAGTCCAATCTCATCCGGAAAACCGCTAATGCCGAAGACGACCGTGTACGTATGGCCGTGGAGATTTTTACACTTTCCTTCATAGGCGTGCAGATGATGTGCAGCGTCAAAAGTAAATTCCTTGCTTACCAAAACGCGTTTATTATGGTAGCGAAGCTGTGATTTTTGAATATGGGTACCCAGTGCCTGCATGCGATCGACGATACGAAAATCAAAGTTCGCGCTCATCAGGCTTGTTCTCCAGGTTGATTTTTCTCGGAAAGATACGTGTCTAGTCCGGCTTTTCGCAGGTGGCAGGCAGGGCATTCGCCGCAGCCGTCTCCTTTGATGCCGTTATAGCAGGTGAGGGTATTTTCGCGAATATAAGAGAAGGCACCCAGATCGTCCGCCAGTTTCCACGTTTGTGCTTTGTTCAGCCACATCAGCGGCGTATGAATCACAAACGGATAGTCCATCGACAAATTCAATGTCACATTGAGTGATTTGATAAAGGCGTCACGGCAGTCGGGATAACCGCTAAAATCCGTTTCGCATACACCGGTAATCAAGTGACGTGCTCCTCGTTGCTTGGCGAAAACGCCCGCAAAGGAAAGGAACAACAAGTTGCGTCCGTCAACGAACGTGGATGGCAATTGGCCTTCTTCCTGGGTAATGTCAATATCTGTGCGGGTGAGTGCATTGGGCGCGAGCTGGTTTAACAGGCTCATGTCCAATACGGAGTTTTTGACGCCGAGTTCTGCGGCAATTTGCTGGGCGCACTCGATCTCCAGCTTGTGTCGCTGCCCGTAGTCAAACGTGAGGGTTTCTACTTCGCCGAATTGCTCTTTCGCCCAAAACAGGCAGGTAGTGCTGTCCTGACCTCCGCTAAAGACGACAACGGCTTTTTCCTTTTTCATCATTGCTCTCCATCTCCTTTTGAAGTATCGAAGAAAGAGAGTTCTTGAACTTTCCTGCAAAAAAACAATAACAATACCAAAGAAAGGTACTGTTATCCGGCTTAGTTTTTTATAGAGGGAGTTCGCGAACCTCTCCCGTGCAGATGCACGGATTTCTTATTTGTGCAGCCCAAGTGGGCGCCTTGAGACATTATACAACAATCAGCGCCGAAGTGGGGGATTATCGCTTGGAAAAAGATTGACGGATGGAGGGTGCTACTGCTAGTGTTTTTTTCATAATCGATCAACATGGAGTGGAGCGGGTAATTTTGATGAGAGACGTCCCATTAGTGGAAGAATATCGCGGTGGCATTCTGGAGAACGTACATAACGGCATCGTGTGTGGCGTGAATGAAAAAGGAGAGGTGGCTTATCGGGCGGGCGACGTGAATCATATCACCTTATTGCGCTCAGCAGCTAAGCCCTTTCAAGCCATTCCCATCGCCAAACGTAAAATTGATGAAAAATTCGGACTGAATAACAGCGAAGCAGCACTCTTTGCGGCCTCACATCGTGGTGAAGTCTATCATATGGAAGGCTTGGAGTCGATTTTACGAAAGACCGGCATTCAGGAAGACGAATTGCTAACTTGCCCGACATATCCGCTCAACGAGGAGCCGAAGTCTGCTTGCTTGTCCCAAGGCATAGAAAAGCGTAGGCTCTTTCATAACTGTGCGGGAAAGCATTTGGGGTACTTGGCATTGTCGAAGGATCAAGGATATTCCACTCATGATTACTTCAAGGCAGAGCATCCAGCGCAACAGGAGGCATTGAAGGTGTTTGCCGACCTGGCTGACTATTCAAAAGAGCAGGTTCAGCTAAGCGTCGACGGCTGTGGCTTCCCGGTTTTTGCGCTGCCGCTCAAGAACCTGGCGATCGCATATCTAAAGCTGGCGTGCCCGGATCTGATCGAGGATCACGAGACGCGTGAGGCAGTAGAGAGAGTCACGGGCTGGATGACTAGCAGTCCCGAGATCATAGCCAGTCACAACTTCGTCTGTACAGCGCTTTTAATGGATGAAAATATAATCGCCAAAGGCGGAGCGATGGGCGTATACGGCTTTGCTTTGAAAAAAGAGAGACTCAGCTTCTCGCTTAAGGTACTGAATGGCTCTGAATTAGTATGGCCGCTTATTATCGCATCGATCTTGGAGCAGATTCAGTATGAAAATCTGGAAACCATCGACCGACTGCATGCGCTGGCGCCAAAAGCCATTAAAAACGACAATCAGTTGGTGGTTGGGGAGAAACGACCAATTTTTGTTTTGAACAAATGCTAAAAACGGAGGCGAAGAATCATGCTAGTGGAAGTGATTGCGACTTCAGTTGAGGATGCAAAGCGTGCAGAACAAGGCGGGGCTGACAGATTGGAGCTCATCTCGGGAATCTTGGAGGGAGGTATTACTCCGAGCTGGGGATTGATTGAGGCAGTGGTCAAGGCGGTTTCTATCCCGGTAAACGTCATGGTACGACCGCATAGCCAATCGTTTTGCTATACAGCAGAAGAACTTGCGGTCATGCGACAGGATGTACGTATCATCCGTGAACTTGGCGCTACAGGTGTCGTATTCGGCATGCTGACTCCAGAAAATAAGCTCGATCAGCGGGGGTTGGAGCTGTTGCTTGGAGAGTCAGGTGCGTTGAATGTGACGTTCCATCGTGCGTTTGATGATGCGGTGGATCAAATCGAAGCAGCGCGTATTCTCATGGAATATCCCCAGGTCCGTACCATTCTTACTTCTGGGGGCAAAAAAACGGCTGTTGAGGGAGCTGCTTGCATCGAGCAGCTCGTCAAGCTGACAGAGAACACACAACTCACGATTTTGGCAGGAAGCGGATTGTCGCTGGCTAATGTGGGAGACCTCGTGAAGCGTACGGGTGTCAAAGAGGTTCATTTTGGATCGGCAGTACGAGAAGAAGGACAGGCTCTCCGATACGTCGATGCAGAGCGGGTGGCAGCCATCAAACAACTACTGTAAGCATAAAACAAGCCGACACCTTACTTCTGGAGGGGAGTCGGCTTGTTGTTCATTTGCTTTCGTATCCAGTAAGAGACTAGGAGAATCAGCGGATACAAGAACCCTATTGTCAAATCAAAGAACGGCCAGTACGTATACGTTTCGTATAAAAAAGCTTCGTTTGGAACGATGATAATCGCGATGGCGACAAATAAGATGCATATGGGCAAGGTGAGCGGCTGATGCTCCTTTAAATGGAGAAGCTGCTTTATACCTACACAGAAACCATACATATACAGTACGACTTTGAAGTAAATGGAGACAAACCACATGAGAGCCATCATCGCTTCCTGCCTTTGAAAGAACTCTCCTACTTGGACTCGTTTGGCGAGGGAGTAGCTCGGAAAAGTCTCACGAGAAACTAATTCCGGGCCGAGTACCAATAGTGATAAGAAGATGACGGCAAGCAGACAAACTCCACCGTATATAGCTCCTCGCAAAAAAGCAGACGTGAGCTTTTGCTTTGCATCCAGGAGTGGAGTAATCATGAGGATAATAACCAGCTCCGAGAAGGGAAAAGCGGTCACGGATAATACACCTCTTATAACGGGTTTAAAGCCATTTTCCAGGAAGGGGAAAAGATTCTCGAATTGAAACTGAGGGCTTAACAAAAGAAAAAATGTAACGAACGTAAGGACAAACCAGAGGAAAAAGATTTCGCTGGTACGCGCAAAAGCTTCAAGACCTAATCGAACGGCGTATATGGCGCAGGCAACGAGTAAAAACATGACAGCGTGGATGGGTGTTGCTTTCATTATGTGTGTGGTCATGAATTCTCCGATCGTCCGTATATAGACAGCGCCGTTTATTAATATAGCTCCCAAAAAGAAGAGAGAAAAGAACGCGCCGATCCACCGTCCAAATATGAGCTTGTTCTTTTCAATTAGCGTTTGTTCGGGGTAGATGCGACCGACTACACAAAACAAGTATACGATGGCCAGCCCTAGCACCATGCCGATTAATCCTGATAGCCATCCATCGTGACTCGCTTCAGTCGCAGGTACGGAAGGCAAGATCAAGATGGAGTCGCCTATGGTGATGAATGTGACGAGAATGACAAATTGACGGCTGCCAATCTTATCGGAGTTCTGCATGATGCCTCACCTTGTCCGTAGGTTTATCTTACGTATTATTTCCAAGTTCAGGATGGATAAACGAACCGTAAGCTAGTACCGTCTCTTGTTTGAGTTGTTTTCGCAATAGTATGATAATAAGGAAGCGTCAAGAAACTACGAGCAACGGGAGAAGGGAAGAAAAACTGTGGAGCTGGAAAAAAGGTTGTCGGCCATTATCAGACAAGCGGAGGGTACTTGGGGCGTCGTTGTGGAGGAACAGGGTTCAGCTAAAGGAATCCGTTTTGAATATGCACCGGACGAGCTGTTTATTGCGGAGAGTGTCATTAAAGTGCCGATCATGGCTGCCGTTTACGCAGCAAGTGAGCAGGGGCATTTTCAATTGGATGATCAGCTTGTTTTACGCCAAGAGGATCTGGTGGGGGGATCGGGGGTGTTGTACGCGCTATCTCCAGGCTTGAAGCTTTCGATTCGCGACTTGGTGACCCTCATGATTATTCAGAGCGACAATACGGCGACAAACATGCTGATTAATTTAGTAGGAAAAGCGCAGATTGATCAGACCATGATTGATTTGGGCATGCGCCAAAGCTGCTATTCACGAAAACTTATGATTTATCCACTTGATATCACAGAAAACAATAAGATAACTGCTGGGGATGTTGCGAGTATGCTAGGTCATTTGGCAACGGGTAGTTATCTGTCTCAGCGTGCCTGCAAAGAGATGATTGCCATTATGAAAAAGCAGCAAGTCTGTAATGGTCTGCCGTCCCAATTGCCAAATGAGGAAGAATCCAATTATCCTGCATGGGAAATGCCGTGTAAATCGGGCTGGGATACCGGAAGACAGCATGATGTAGGCTTGCTGTATACGAACAATCGCTGCTTTTCCATTACGGCCTTATCCAAAGATGTAACCGCTCAATCCGCTTTGAACACACTGGGATTACTGGGAAGAGCTGTGTATGACTACACCATTTTGGCTGTCGATTAGATCGGCAGCTTTTTTACTTGTTGAAGGACAGAACTTGTTTGGAAACCTCATCAATCTCTTGCAATTCTGACGAGGTCAAAGAAAATCGCATGGCTTTGACATTTTCCTTTGCATGATGGACTTTGGACGCGCCTGGAATCGCAAAGACCGTTTCGTCATGAGCGTGGATCAACCAGTTCAAAGCAATTTGTGTAGCGGATGCATCGTATTTGCGTGCAAGCTCCTCCAAGACCGTGATAAGCGGCTGGGATTTTTTGAGTCCGGTGGAACGAAAGGGGGCTGTCCATTTTCGGGGTCCTGTAATGGACTGGACAAGGGCAGGATTTTTATGAAACTTGCCGCTTAGAATCCCTTGCTCAAGCGGAGAATACGCGATAATTGCAATACCCAACTCTTTTGCTGTATCCAGAATCCCGTTTTGTTCGATTCGTCTGTCCAGCAGGCTGTATTTCACTTGATTGGAGATGAGACGCAGACCATGCTCGCGCAATACGCGATCGGCTTCTCGCATACTTTTGGCGGAAAAATTACTGACGCCCACGTTCTGAATCTTGCCTTGCTTGACGAGCTTGGCCATTTCATTCATTTCGCTTGCAACCGAGGACAAGGAGTAGGGCTGGTGGACTTGATGCAAATGGATGGTACGGTTGTCGAGCAAACGAATGCGCTCGTCGATTGTGTTCCCGATGCTTTTGGCGGTGCGCAGTACAGGCCACCATTTCGTCGCAATATGAGCGAAATCGGCTAGTGGGCCGGCGTCGTTTAAGGCTTTTGCCAGCATCTGTTCTGATTGACCTTTGCCGTATACTTCTGCCGTATCAAACCAGTTAATGCCCCCATGCAAACTCGTCTGCACAATTTTTAAAACATCGTCAGGTCCAATGACAGGCCAAAACTTCCCCACCATTCCGTGTCCATTGCTGAACTGCCAGCAGCCGAGGCCGAGAGGAGAAAGCATCAGGTCTGAGCTTCCCAATTTTCGCAAGACAGGCGTTTCGATTGCTCCCAAGGCACTCCACCTACTCCCGTTCGATTATCGATTTAAGATACTTTCTTCCAATACAGCATACTTGTCTCCGTATTCCTTAATGATATGCTTTTCGCCCCATAAGCAGAGCGAATCGAGAATACTTTTCAAGGTCCAGCCGTACTCGCTGAGCTCATATTCCACTTTTGGCGGAACTTGATTGTAAATGATCCGGTTGATGATGCCATCCTCTTCAAGCTCTCTAAGTTGCTGCGTCAGCATCTTCTGCGTAATGCCTGGCATTAGTCGTTTCAATTCACTTGTACGTTTTTTTCCGTGAGTCAGGTGACACAAAATAACGCATTTCCATTTACCGCCGATGACCTCAAGTGTAGCTTCCACTGAAATGTTATACTTCTTCTTCATTGTTGATTTCCCCCTGAATGATAGGTACTTATTAGTGCCTATCACACAAAAAAGTGCGTACTTTTCCTTTTCGTTAGTCTATCTCATAATAACACTTGTCAAACGACATGAAGCACATTAGGTGACTGGAAACAGTCATACTAACATAGAGTCCAAGAATGGAGGAGACAAGTTATGCCTAAAAATTTGCAAGATACGACTACACTGTACAACGGAGTAAAAATGCCTTGGTTGGGTCTAGGTGTTTTTAAAGTAGAGGAAGGCCAGGAGCTCGAGCAAGCGGTAAAAACAGCAATCAAGCATGGCTACCGCAGTATCGATACAGCTGCTATTTATAATAATGAAGAAGGTGTTGGCCGTGGAATCCGTGCAGGTTTGCAGGAAGCGGGCATCACTCGAGAAGATCTTTTTGTTACCTCGAAAGTATGGAATGCGGATTTGGGGTATGAATCCACGTTGCAAGCATATGAGACAAGCCTGAAAAAACTCGGACTGGAATACTTGGACTTGTACCTCATTCACTGGCCGGTAGAAGGAAAGTTCAAAGAAGCATGGAGAGCATTAGAGGCGCTGTACAAAAAAGGGTTGGTAAAAGCAATCGGGGTAAGTAATTTCCACGTTCATCATTTAGAGGAACTGCTTAAAGACGCTGAAATTAAGCCGATGGTCAACCAAGTGGAATTCCATCCGCGCTTGTCCCAAGATGAACTGCGTGCTTTCTGCAAGGATCAAGGGATTCAATTTGAAGCATGGTCTCCGCTTATGCAAGGCCAACTATTGGACAATCCAGTACTAAAAGGAATTGCAGAAAAATACGGGAAGTCCATTGCCCAAATCATTATTCGCTGGGATTTGCAAAATGGCGTCGTAACTATTCCAAAGTCGACCAAAGAGCATCGAATCGTCGAGAATGCATCCGTATTTGATTTCGAACTGTCGAAAGAGGACATGGAAATGATTCATGCGTTGAACCAAAATCACCGAGTTGGTCCAGACCCGGATAACTTTGATTTTTAATAACTGACGGCATACAAAAAAACTCCTGATGACTTCAGGAGTTTTTTGCGTTGTGGGAAAGGAATAGGAATCAAATGACGTCTGGCAACTGAATGTCGTCCATCGTTACCACACATTCAAATTGATTGGGGGAGTCGTGGTGAACATGCTCCTTGAGAATACCCATTTTCACGAAAAAGCGCAGGCTGGTGTAAACGGTTGAGAGTGTGATGTTTGGCATTTCGTTTTTCAAAGCATGATAAACGTCTTTGGCTGTATAGTATTTCTGAGTAGTAAGCATAAGAAGGAGTACGGCTCTTCTTTGGACGGTCAATCTTTTTCCTAGATGCTTGGCTTGTTGTGTGACACTGACAATATGATGATCCATTACAGGTCACCCCGTTCTTAGTTTGTAATAATTACTATATTGTAATTATCTTTTTTATTTTGTGTGCAGTCAACTTTTTCTTTCCATATCTTATCCGGCTCATGGTTTGAGGGTGCATGTTTCTGGGGGATGCGTAAATCTTACATAGAAGGGATGAGGAAATAGGGGTTTTCTTTTCCACCAAAACATGGTAGTGTATGTGCGGATTTTGCTTACGTGATAATGTCAGGAGTGGAACCATGTGGCACGAAAAAGACGAACCGCAATCCAAATGAACAGTCCTCAGCGAAAAATACTCGAATACGGCATGCTGGTTCTAGGATCGCTAGTATTGGCAACTAGCTTCAATTTGTTTCTGAATCCAAACCAAATTGCTTCTGGTGGAGTTTCTGGGCTGTCTACGATTTTGCATAACTTGTTTGGGTTTTCTCCAGCAGTAGTGCAATGGGCATTGAATATTCCTTTGTTTCTATTAGGCTTCAAACTTCTCGATCGGCAATACAGTATGAAGGCGGCGGTTGGTTCGATTGTTCTCCCTTTGTGTGTCATGCTGACCAGTCACCTGCAACCGTTAACCACGAATCTTCTGCTTGCAAGTATTTATGGAGGAATCGGGGTTGGGCTAGGGATTGGTATCGTGTTTCGGGGGAGAGGATCAACGGGTGGCTTTTCAATTGCATCGCAAATCCTCCACAAATACTCAGGAATTAGCTTAGGCGCATGTGTAGCTGTGTTTGATGGGCTAGTGATCTTGTTTGCGGGGATTGTATTCGATCCGGAAAAAGCATTGTATGCACTTATTGCGTTGTTTGTGACCAGCAAGACGATTGATATTGTTCAGATGGGGTGGAATACCTCCAAAGTCGCTTATATCATTTCGAATGAAACAGATACGCTGAGAGAAACCATCTTGTACGATTTGGACCGTGGTGTCACTTTGCTGGATGGTGCAGGTGGATATACCGGAGACGCGCGCAAGGTGCTCATGGCAGTTGTCAGCCAAAGTGAAGTAAGCAAGCTGAAAATTATGGTGCGTTCGGTGGATCCCGATGCATTCATTATTTTGTGCCCTGCTCAGGAAGTGTTGGGAGAGGGTTTTCGAGCGGGATAATATATAGAAGAAAAGAGCAGTGGGGAATCGATCCCACTGCTCTTTTTTTGTGCGATTTTTATTTTGAATGAAATTATTTTAGATTTTCTATTGCATTTAAAATTTATACGTGCTATATTAAATTTCGTGAGCGGGACACACACGAAACGCACACAACGAAAACGAATGAATCAAATGCCGGTGTAGCTCAATTGGTAGAGCACCTGACTTGTAATCAGGGGGTTGTGGGTTCAAGTCC
>NZ_JAGQDN010000028.1:0-65767 GCF_021270385.1 Brevibacillus sp. AF8
GTGCGTTGAGGTCTTTTGTCAGGGAATGCAGCTCTAGCTCTTTGGAAGTGAGCTGTTGTTCTTTCGTCTCGAGGTTATGCGCTAGGGAATGAAGTTCTTGGCCCTGTGTCTGCAGCTCTTTTTCGAGAACGTGAAGGTCCTGCTCCCGCGCGTTGAGGTTTTGCGTTTGGGAATGCAGCTCTAGCTCTTTGGAAGTGAGCTGCTGTTCTTTCGTCTCGAGGTTATGGGCTAGGGAATGAAGTTCTTGACCCTGTGTCTGCAGCTCTTTTTCGAGAACATGAAGGTCCTGTTCCCGTGAGTTGAGGTCTTGCGTCAGGGAAAGCAGCTCTAGCTCTTTGGATTGAAGCAGTTGTTCTTTCGTCTCGAGGTTATGCGCTAGGGAATGAAGTTCTTGGCCCTGTGTCTGCAGCTCTTTTTCGAGAACGTGAAGCTCCTGCTCCCGTGAACGGAGGTCTTGCGTTTGGGAGTGCAGCTCTAGCTCTTTGGAAGTGAGCAGTTGTTCTTTCGTCTCGAGGTTATGCACTAGGGATTGAAGTTCTTGCCCTTGCGTCTGCAGCTCTTTTTCGAGAACGTGAAGGTCCTGTTCCCGTGAATGGAAGTCTAGCTCTTTAGAAGTGAGCAGTTGTTCTTTCGACTCGAGGTTATGCGCTAGGGATTGAAGTTCATGGTCTTGTGTCTGCAGCTCTTTTTCGAGAACATGAAGGTCCTGTTCCCGTGAGTTGAGGTCTTGCGTCAGGGAATGCAGCTCTAGCTCTTTGGAAGTAAGCTGTTGTTCTTTCGTCTCGAGGTTATGCGCTAAGGATTGAAGTTCTTGACCTTGTGTCTGAAGCTCTTTTTCGAGAACGTGAAGGTCCTGCTCCCGTGAGTTGAGGTCTTGTGTCAGGGAATGCAGCTCTAGCTCTTTGGAAGTGAGCTGCTGTTCTTTCGTTTGCAGGTTTTGGGCCAGGGATTGGAGTTCTTGGCCTTGAGTTTGAAGCTCTTTTTCAAGACCGTGAAGGTCCTGCTCCCGCGCGTTGAGGTTTTGCGTTTGGGAATGCAGCGCTAGCTCTTTGGAAGTGAGCTGCTGTTCTTTCGTCTCGAGGTTATGCGCTAGGGAATGAAGTTCTTGACCTTGAGTCTGCAGTTCTTTTTCGAGAACATGAAGTTCCTGCTCCCGTGAATGGAGGTTTTCCGTCAGGGATTGAAGTTCGAGTCCCTTAGCCTCGAGTTTTTGCTCAAAATCGAGCAAGCCCTGCTCCCGAGCGTTGAGGTCTTGTGCCAGGGAATGTAGCTCTAGCTCTTTGGACTGGAGCTGTTGCTCTTTCGTCTCGAGTTTTTGCTCCAGACCGAGAAGTTCCTGCTTCCTTGCATGAAGGTCTTGTGCCTGAGAGTGTATTTCCAGTCCTTGCGCTTGTAACGCTTGTTCAAGACCGAGAAGTTCCTGCTCCTGTGCTTGAAGCTCTTGTCTCTGAGAATGCAACTCCAGCTCCTTAGCCTGGAGGTCTTGCTCAGTAACAAGCAGCTCTTGTTCTTTGGTCTGCAGGTTATGTTTTAAGGATTGCAGTTCTTGGCTTTGCCCCCGCAACTCTTGCTCAAAACCGAGAAGTTCTTGCTGCCGCGCTTGAAGCTCTTGTGTCTGGGAATGCAGCTCCAGCTCCTTAGTTTGGAGCTTTTGATCTGTGGCAAGCAGCTCCTGTTCTTTCATCTGCAGGTGATCCGCTTGAGAATGTAGTTCTAACCATTGGGTCTGAAGCTCTTGTTCAAGACCGAGCAGCTTCTGTTCCCGTTTTTGTAGGTGTTGCGTCTGAGAATGCAGCTCTTGCTCCTTCGACTGGAGGTCTTGTTGGAGAGCGTGTAGATCCTGCTCGTGCGCCTGGAGACTATGCTCAAATGCGTGGAGGTTTTGCTCTCGCACCTGTAGTTCCTGTTCCCGCACCTCTCCATTTGCGCTTGCTTCTTTAAGCTGCTGTAGGGTAGAGAGTGTCTGCTCTTCCCGTGCCCGTGCGTCCGCCAACTGCTGATTCAACGATTCGATTTTGGATTGTTGCTCGTGCTGCTTCATCTGCGCACTCTCAAACTCTTCATTTGCATGATCCAAAGCTTGCTTCCAGGTAAGCTGTTGCTGCTCCAGATGCGCGATCATGTCTAAATGCTGCTGTCGTTCTTGCAGGATTTCCTCGATTTGACTCAGTTGCTGCTGATCTTGCTCGTGTAACGCTTTTTGCCATTGTGACTCTTTTTGCTCGTAGCTTTGTATACGCCGTTGGAGCAATTCAATCTGCTCGCGCAAGTTTGCTTCCTGCGCTTGATGTTTCGACATGATTTCTTCAAGCCGTGGACCTTTTCGTTGCTCTCTGATCTCAGTCTGCAAGCTTTCGATCGAACTCTTTAGTTTTGCCTCTGTTTCCTGGTGGTCGGCTATGGCATTTTCGCGTTGTTTCAAGAGATGCTCGTAGTAGTCGAGCTTGCTTTTCATTTCTTGAAGCATGTCTTGTGAATCGTTCAAGCGCTGTTTCCATTCTGCCCCTTTGCTGTCCAAATCGTGGAGGTTCTGGTTTAATTGCTCAAGCTGGTCTCTGTATGCTTCGTTTTTTTGGGATGTTTCCTCTATCAGCTTTTGTAGGTGCCACACTTCTTTCATGAGTTGGTTTGCTTTGTCTTCGTAGTAGTGTGCTTGTTTTTTTAGCAGGAGGAGCTTCTCATTTTCTTTCGGCTTGTTCGCATTGGAGATTCTCCTTTTGTACACAGTGTTGTCCTCCTTTTTCCGTCTGGCATTCCCATATAGTCATATGTACGGGGTGGGAATTGGTGCCTGTATTGTAGTGACTGTTTTCCATAGAAAAAACGGGAGAAGTGATGGTCTTCTCCCGCCTGATTGGTAATCATCTTTTTTGTTTTGCTTACGGAGAAGTGATGACAATATCTCCGAAAGTGATGCAATCGGCAACCAGCAATTGTTCGTCTGGCACAACGGTGACGGTTGCGGAGAAAATGAGGACACCGGCAGAGTTCGTGAGTGTCAGGATGATGACATCAGGCAGGCCGAGACCTGTTTCCGCCAAAGTGAGGGAGTAGGTTACGGTCTCCTGTGCCCCTGTTGCGGTAAATGTCTGAACGCCGGTACCTGTTACGACGAGACCTGTCACGATAGGAAGGATCGGCAAGACGGTAATGCAGGTCGGAGAGCTGATAGTCGTAGGCGAGAAGCTGAAGCTTTGATCGCCTGGGAGTACATCAGGCAAGACATTATCAAAGAAGTTAAAGGTAAACGAGCTGCTGGACGGATCGCAGCTTGGGCAGATATCTGCGATAAGCTGAATGGTTCCGGCCGCGAGTACGAGCGGGATACCGAGCGATACGGAAATGTTCGGTACCAATGCGTTGACGGACGCCTGGCAATCGCAGTTGCGTACTGGGAAGATTGGCGGGCATTGTGGCGGGAATGTGATCGGCGGGCAACGGAAAGATGGCGTTGGCGATGGAATTGGAATGTTGTTTGGACGCGGCGCGCAGAATTTCGCCAATACTTCCAGTTTGACTTCAGCTTCTACCTGGATTTCTACGCAGACAATGACGTCGAGTTGAACCATGCCACCGAGGAGAACGGTACCGGTCGGTGAGCACTCAAAAGCACTGATTCGGCACAAAATATTGTCCTCATCAAGTGGTTCTGGCAGGCAGAGAACGACTTCCTGATCGAATTGCACGGTTGTTGTGAATTCGCAGAGAGGTGTTCCGTCTGCAAATACACGAACCAGCACAGTGGCTCCGAACACGAAGCGAACGACCCCGACCCGAACGGTGGTTCCACCGACTGTAATGTTCTCGCGGCGAATACTGACGACTCTGCAAGTAGGACCAGGAGTAACTGGCTCAACGCAGGAGAGCGTGATATCTTGCCCTGCACGAATGGCAGCGTCTACCAGAGCTTGACAATCGTCGGGAAGGGCAATCTTGTTTCGGTAGCTGTTCGCTAATACTACCCAGTCATACACCTTGTTGACGCGAATGCACTCTTCCTGCAGGTTGTTCGATATAGGAGGAGTTGCTGTAGGCGTCGGTGTAGGGAGCTGGCGACCCATAATGGGCTTCACGTGATGTTTCACCGTAAGAATCCTTCCTTTCCTAGGGAGTTTGCTTTGCAGTTACATACTATGTGGGCAACGGGAGTTTGGCATGTTGAGCATGCGCCTATTTTTTAGGTCACTATCTTTTGTTAGAACGGAATTTGGAATTTTTGGAAGAACCAATTGTCGTCGAATTTTCTTTGGGCAGCATATCGAACACGCTGAGCGGCCGCCCCGCAAGTCAGCACATCATCCGCAATTTCACTCGCATTTGCGTAGAGTACAAGTTTTTTCGCTGCCTCAATCCGCTGCTCGTTAAAATGGCTGTACGCCATTCGAAGCATATTGTAATAAATGTGCTCATGTGCAACTGTGTAAGGGTGAACTTGCCTAAACAAATGCAAGATTTTTACGGATGGCTGTACCATACACGTATATCCAAAGAGCCACATCTTAATGGAAAACTCGATATCCTCAAATCCCCATATGCGAAAACCACGGTCAAAGCCCCCGACTTTCACAAAAGCTTCTCTGGTGACAAGGAAGCATCCCCCTGGCAATATCGCAACCGGTGCAGGGCCCATTGGTTTTGGATACCAGGTAATCTCGAGCTTCTGATTCAGATTTTGCCCATATCCAATTTTATGTGGCTCTGTCATGGAAGCGATTCCGGGAGCAACGCCATCTGCTTTTTTTGTCAGAATGAGCTCCATCATACGATCGATCCAAAAGTTTTCAAAAGACAGATGGGCATCACAAAAAATGAAGTAGTTGCCACGGGCATGATTCACGCCCAAATTTCGTGCTGCTGCAGCACCAATGCCTTCTGTCGTGATTAATTTTATTTTTTCATTTTGCCCTTGGCTTTGTAAAAAGTGACAGCCGTTATCAGTTGAGGCATCATCAACTACGATCACTTCATACGGATACGTGGTTCTTGTATTCAAAAGGGAAGTGATGGTAGAACGCACATTGTCCCCCTCATTTTTTACAGGAATGATAATGGAGATCAGGGGCATTTGTGAGGTGGGCATATAACCACTCCTTTCTGTAGCCATCGTATGCGCAAAGCGCTTCTTCGGAACAGTCATCGCCAAAAATGTTCACTTTGGACACTGGGCATTCATACAATATCGCGGACTGAAGGAAAGTGTCGTAAGGAGAGATGGGAATGGATGTTGAGGTATATTACAGTGGTCAACGTGGCGGGACCATGCCGTACGCGGCTCTGCCAGCGTTCCGTTTATTTTGCAAGCAAAATGGCTTTCAATTGAAGTGGGATTCGACGAATAAAAGAGTTGACCTGGATTCGGGGTTGAAAGGAAAAGTTTGCGTTCTTTTTACAGGCATATCTTCAGGAGGGACTGCCTATGAGTGGGAGGTATTGGGGAACGTTCAAAAATTTCTTTCTGATAGTGGGATGGAGGTTGTCTTAAGTCAAAACAATCCGTCTCTGGCGAAAAATACAGATGTCGCCATACGTTTCAGCTTGAAGGAAATGAGAGTCCTGGAAAAGCCGCGACTGATTTTCTTTCAGTCAGAGGATGAAAAGCGGCAAGATCTGATCAAGTGTTTGCGTACAGAGATGCAGCAGTCAGGAATCCCGTGTCACTATAAAGTAACCAAAAATCAAAAGCAACCATCGATCGTTCACATCCAGTTGCAACTGCCGCTTTTTACGGAAGTGAGCAAACGTAAACTGTATTCGGAAAAAATTGCGCTGCACTTAGCATCAGGGGTTTTGGAGTATTTCCAAAATGGATTGCACATTCAACCAATGGCTTTTTTGCCACCCAATATTTTAAAACTGTTTTATTCCACGATGCTCTTTACCTCTGACAAGGAAAGTCAGCAGGGAGAAGACGAAAAGCCATTGGCAGAAAAACAAAACACGATTCAGGAAAGTGACCAGCCGAGTGCTGAGGTCATTGACTTAAATAGAGATGTAAACAGTGAAAGAAACAGCGAGTCAGAAAGTGAACGGGAAGAGCTGTTGATCCTGGCAGAAGAAGAATTGCTGGAACAGGTAGTGACCATTCATCCAGTTGAAGAAGTGCCTGAACAGGTCGAATTGCGTACAACGGCCGAAGTGTATTTTGATTACACGTTGATTCACTCTGAATCAGTGGAGAAGCCGTACCTGTTGATTGGGACACTTCAGGTGAAAAATACGGGGAATGTTGAACTGAAAAATCCAATCGTTTGCCTGCGTGTCTCACCCGTCGATTCAATCAAAATGGGAGGGCAGGTATTGCCGCCGAAGCTCGTGGAAACGATGGCCGTGCAAGGTACATCGGGATTAAAAGGCTGGAGATACTTGGAAGACGATTGGTTTGCCCAAGCGATGGAGAGAGGGGAATACTGGATAGCGCCGATCCAGCCTGTAACCATTGTGCCAGAATCGACGGAATCCTTCCAAAATTTTCAGATTTCTTTTATGAAACAAGAAGCGGGGAAGGGAATCGTGGTCGAGGGTGTCGTGTTGTGCAACGATCAGACCGTACACTTTTCCGCCAATAACCGGATCGCCGTGTCTTTCTAATAGGGAAGAAAAGCCACCATTTCAGTAGAAATGATGGCTTTTCCGTTCCGCGTCTCTATTTTTTCAAGAACATTTGTACGAACGTTTTCCCGTACGGACCGCCATTTACAACAGCAATGGCAACGTAGTCGTATGTTGGACTCATGATATTGGCTTTGTGCCCGGAGGAATTCATGAACATTTGATGAGCGCTGCTTACGGAATAGTTTTGGGCAATATTTTCAGCAGCAGCAATATAGCGAATACCAAAAGTGTCCATCATTTGAAACGGTGAGCCGTAAGTGGGAGACGTGTGGCTAAAGTACCCTTTGTTTACCATATCTTGGGCTTTTACACGTGCAACGTTCTCCAACTGCATGTCCACTTGATAAGGAGCGAGTCCGTGGCTGGTGCGCTCTTGATTCACGAGCTGAACCATTTCTTTTTCCTCAGCCGTCAAACCAGCGGGTAGAGGAACTTGCGTGCCAGCACCAGGGTTTTGCGGTTGCTCAGGCTTGCTTGGTGTTACGGGAGTCGTTGGATTTGTTGGAGTAGTTGGCTTCGTATCTTGCCCGGGCTGCACTGGATTGTTCTTGTATTGCGTTTGAATGGCTGTATAAGTTTTGGCATCTGCTTCACCAGTCAACGGTTGTTTATTGCGCGACTGGAATAGCATGACGGCAAAGCGCGTAGATTCATCGTAATAACCGGAGGCAGTTACTTTGTATCCGAGGCCAGCGAGCATCTTTTGCAATTCCTTCACGTTTTCACCGCTAGCACCCAATTTCAGCGTAACGTAATCGTTGGATTCAGCAGGCTTGCCAGGCTTGGACGGTGTGCTCGGCTGTGTCGGTTGCTCTTGATTGCGTGCTTGGTACGCGCTCTTCAGTTTATCGTAAGTTGCTTTGTTTACAATTCCTGTTTGCTTGAGCTTGTATTTTTTCTGGAACGCTTTGACGTTATAAACTGTGTAGCTGTTGTATGTCTTGTCCACTACCAGCTTGTAGTCGTAATGGAGTGCATCGAGCATTTTTTCCACTTCAAGCACACGCGAGCTTTTCATTCCTTTTTTCAAAGAAGTAAAGCTAGTTTTCGCAAATGCAGGTTGTCCGATCATGGTTACGAGGACGGACAGGGAAAGGATCGTTGCCATTTTCTTCATGTTGCGATTCATCTCATCACGCCTTTCTCTGGTTTGTCGCACCACAATGGTACTAAATGTGGAACAAATGAGAAAAGCACAAAATATTGGAAAGAGGTGGAGGTGGAATGTTTGACCTCTCATGGATTGACCTAATCATTCTCGTGCTGGCAAGCTTTCGTCTCACGCATTTGATTGTTTTTGATGAGATTACGTCTTTTCTGCGAAACCCATTTTACCAGGTGTTATATGTACCTGATGAGTCGGGGCAAATGGTTCGGGACTTTCAATTTAAAGGTGGTAGGGTGCGCCAATGGATAGGCAGACTGTTGAGCTGCCATTGGTGTGTGGGAATATGGGTAGGCGCTTTGATCGTTGGGTTGTATATGTATGTGCCAGCCGCCTATCCGTTGCTGCTCCTGCTTGCCATAGCCGGAGCGGCGGCTGTCATTGAAACGAAGCTATATACGAGTTGAATGGTTAACTCCTTGAAAAAGTTCTGTACACGATCACTTCGTCATACGAAAGAGGAATAATTTCTTCGGCCATGTATCCCCCCACGATTCTTTGCTGGACTTGCGGAGTGCTCGGTACACCGACACTGGAAGAAGCGATGTCCACACGGAGTGTTGTGGCATTCGGATCGAGTGGAATTTCGAGGGCAAAGGTGGGTTTATCAACGGTGTAACTTTTTACGTTGACGCCATTCACGAGCGCAGTCAAAACTATGGGCTTCGGCAATTTTGCAGGGGAGCCAGGGACTTTGCCCTTCAGTAACAACATTTGAGCCGGTGCTGATGGATCTGATTCTACAATCGCACGCAGGACTGGAGGCGCCCACAAGTCCATCCCCCGATTCATGCTTGTAATTCTGGTTGTATTGGATGGAAAGGACTTATAGATCCTCAAGAGGTCGAGTACACCCATGCCTTTGTAGTGTGGAACGTACGATATCCAATGGCTGGGGATAGACGAATAATTTTTCGCAAGTGATCGTAATACTTCAGGTACGCCGACAGAATGCCATTGTGTAGCTGATTTGCAGGTCGTGTGGATTCGGGCGTTTCCTAAGTAGTGAGGCACATAACCGATGGGATAAAATTTGGCGATGCGCATCCACAGGTCGTAATCCATGCAAAATTGCAGCTTTTCATCTACGCCCCCCATATGCCTGAAAACGTGGGTCCTGATGAAAGCGGAAGGCTGGCAAATCACGCAGCTCTGATACAACTTCTTGGAATCAGCCTGTTCTGACGGATAGGTGGAAGATACTTGACCGTACTCGTTCATCACTTGGCAATTGCCGTGAAGCATTCCCCAGCTCGGGTTGTTCGCAAAAGCGTGAACAGCCAGCATGATGGCGCCGGGTACATAGGTGTCGTCTGAATTCAGCCAGCCAATGATTTCCCCTCTTGCCATTGCCAGACCTTTGTTAAGCGCGTGAGACTGTCCGCGATCCGGTTCGGAAATATAACGGAAGCGCGGATCTTTTTGTGCATATTCTTGCAGGATGGAGAGCGTATCGTCAGTCGAGCCTCCATCTACCACGATATGCTCAAGGTTTGCATAATCCTGGGTCAATATGCTATTTATCGTCTCACGAATAAACCGGCCTTGGTTGTAAGAGGGGGTAATGATACTCACTAATGGTTGCTGTGAGTGGGACACGAGATTCACTCCCATCTTTCCATCATAAAAAATGCATGCACTACCTTCAGACTATGAAAAAATGGAAAATCGGGTACACAAGCATCGTCGATCTTGTGCACCCGATTTCAAATTCTCCGGATATTACAGGTAGTCCGGAATGATCCCTGGATTGCGGAATATACGGAGCAACTCCGCGTGACAGTTATGGTCGATTGCGCTACCAGGAATGGCTCTTGCCACGAGGCTGATGCGACCTGCATCGTAATTGTTGATTTTGCCGGAGGGGATGGTCCGAACGGATTCAGGAAGAACTTCAAACAACGTGCCTTTCAGCATCTCCTCAATGCAAAGCACGGATGGCAACCACCAAGTCGTATCGTCCTTATAAATCCGGTTCATTTGTCCAGGAGCTCCGTTGTAGACCATGATGGATTGATTCGTATCCAAAATACAGGCAGTTTCCAACAAGAGGTGCCCGCCGGGTTTAATCACGCTTCGGCATTGCGACAATGTCCACATTGGATCGCGCAGATGATAGAGCAGACCAAGATGCTGGACGATATCAAATTGATTGTGCCGAATTTGATGGGGGAATGGCAGTGGTTCTGTAAAATCGTCCATCAGCAATACCTGTAGCCCCTCCCAAAGTTTATAAGGGCTGGTATTGTACAACGGCAAAACTTTGCTTTGCAGGATGTTCTTGCAAAACTCAAAATTCAAATAGAGTGGCTGCATACAGTCCGTAGCCACGACAAGACTTGCCCCTCTCTGCTCCGCTTCAAAAGCCCACATCCCGTCAAAACTAGCGAGATCAAGGACGCGTTTCCCCGAATATTGGATGTATTCTCGGGATTGTCTCGTCATATTCCATATACCTTCCAGAAGCGAAATCCCGGGTGTGACAATCCCGGGTCGCAGTGCGATTTTATGGTACCATCGTCGTTTGTTGATCTCATCGAGGATTTCCTGATCTGTCCAAAATCTTCCCATCGACATGTCCCCCTTCATTGCAGAGTGCTTGCCCTATACGATATGTTCGGACCATGCTGGGGGAAATGATATAAATGCATTAATTTCGTCCTATTCATGTCTAAAGTTGCTTGGTTACAAGCAGGTTTTCGGAAAAAAGGCATATGCCCGTTTCTCGTTGTCCGTCACCTACATAAAGTATGGGGAGAAAAAGGAGGTGGAAAGAGTATGCCCTTGCCCATCGTGATCATCCATCGCGGGGACGATGATTATCTCACATACAGCTTGCAGCAAGCGAAAAGAAGCAACCCCCATTCGCCCGTCTATCTGATAGGGAATGGAGGGAATAGGAGGCATGCTACGAACGGCATCCTTTACGAGATGATAGACGATTACATGCATGCTGCAGCCGACATGACGAGAGTCTATAAACATATTCATTTCATGCCCTATGAGTACAATTTGTTTTGTTTTCAGAGATGGTTTATTTTGTTGGCGTTTATGGAAAGGCATCAGATTCCGAAATGCTGTTATATCGATACGGATGTCTTGCTGTTTACCGATGTGAACCATCCGCGCTTTGGCAACTTTACGATGGAATTCGTATGGACAAATTTCGTAGATAGGCAGAAGTTGGAACTATATTGCGAGTTCATGAAATCTCATTTTGCCAATCCGATTGCATTCGCGCAAGTCGTTCAATACACCATGCAAAGAAAGGAACATGTACGATTCAATCAGCCTCTCATTACGGATATGGTGCTGGCCTTGCTATTTCTTGAGCGGTTCAAGGATTACCAAATCACGAATGGCTTGTTTCATGATGGCATAATTGATGGGAATATTCAGCAGGCTACATCAATGGAAAATTTGTACGGCTATAAGAAAGTGTACTCGATAAATGGTGTCTTGTGCTGCAAGGATAAGGCAACGGGGCGATATCTGCCGTTGTTTTCTCTTCATTTTCAAGGATACACGAAGCACTTTATGAGGTTTTTCATGGCTCCCTATCTTCCACAAGCAGGTTCTTACATTTTCGATTATATCTCCAACCGATGGATTCAGTTTTTATAGGCTTCTATCATCCCTCGTGTTATTTGACCATTTTCATTGGATCATAGAGCATCGACTGCGACAAACGCATAAGATGGTGCATACAACCACGATAAACGGATAGAGGTGGCCTGGGTGAAACTGATATTGCTATCGGGTGGTTCAGGGAAAAGGCTGTGGCCGCTCTCCAATGATGTCAGGTCCAAACAGTTCTTGAAGTTGATAGGCAATGCACATGCCCAACCAGAGGCGATGGTTCAACGAGTGTGGAGACAACTGGCCTCCCGCAATTGGTCGGAGCCTGTTTATATTTCAACAGGCCGCTCGCATGTTGATTTGCTTCAAAGCCAACTAGGTGAAGGCGTTCCTTTGATCGTGGAGCCGGAAAAAAGGGATACCTTCCCTGCCATTGCTTTAGCGGTGACCTATTTGTACTCTGCTTTGACAATGGACCCGGATGAAGTCATCACCATCATGCCTGTAGATCCATTCGTTGAGGACCGCTTCATGGACAGGATCAAGGAGTTGGAGAACGTCATCCTCAAATCAGGCGCGAATCTCGCATTAATCGGAGTGAAACCAACGTATCCATCTACCAAATACGGCTACATTGTCCCCCAGTTAGAAGCAGAATCGAATGAGGGTAAAAGGCCACATGCCTATCAAAAAGTAAAAAGCTTCAAAGAAAAGCCGTCCTTTGAGCAAGCGCAGGATTTAGTAGAAAAGAAAGCCCTGTGGAATTGTGGAATTTTTGCTTTTCGATTGGGTTATCTGATTCGCGAATTGGAGCAAAAAGGATTGCCTACTGAATACAACCGCATGCTTGAGCAATATAGCCAAATGCCTGCTATCAGCTTTGATTATGAGATCGTAGAAAAGGCAGAGAAAGTAGTCGTTCTCCCGTATGACGGAGCTTGGAAGGACTTAGGGACGTGGAATACGCTCACGGAAGAAATGAGCGCGAATGCTATCGGTAAGGTTTTGCTAGATGAGAATTGCACCAATACGCACGTTATCAACGAATTGGACATACCTATCGTGTCCATCGGTCTATCGGATATGATCGTGGCGGCGAGCCCGGATGGCATCCTCGTTTCTTCCAAGGAACAAAGCCATATGGTCAAAAATTTGGCTTTGGATTGGACAAAGCGCCCAATGTATGAAGAGCGGCGCTGGGGATGGTATCAGGTTATGCATTTTCAGAAGAATGAAGACGACTTGGAAGTATTAACGAAAAGAATCCATGTATACGCCGGGAAAAATTTGAGCTATCAGTACCACCACCACCGTAGTGAAGTATGGATCATCGTAGAGGGCTGCGGCGAGTTCATTTTGGATGATCTGCTGAGAGAGGTTGGACCAGGTGACGTTTTGCAAATCCCGGTCGGAGCCAAACATGCAATCAAAGCTACGACCGAGCTGGAATTCATCGAGGTACAGATGGGCAGTCAGCTGGTAGAAGAAGATATCGTTCGACTTGGGATGACGTGGTCAGCGATTCTGGAGCAGATAAGGAAGCACGGTGATCGCAATGATTGAACCTGCGTTCTGGCGAGACAAAAAAGTGTTGATCACAGGTCATACAGGCTTCAAAGGCGCATGGCTGTGCTTATGGCTGCATGACTTGGGGGCGAAGGTAACAGGGTATGCGCTTTCGCCTCCAACAAACCCGAGTATTTTTGAGTGTGCCCAAATCAGCTCATTGGTTGATTCCATCATTGATGATGTCAGATCAAAGGAAAGTGTTCAAAAAGCGATCAACCAAGCAGAACCAGATATTATCTTTCACATGGCTGCTCAGCCGTTGGTGCGCCTGTCGTATCAATACCCGGCGGAAACCTACGAAATCAACGTCATGGGTACGGTGAATGTACTCGAAGCGGCGAGAGTGGCTGTTCAGAATGGAATGAAAATCAAAGCGATCATTAATGTTACGACGGATAAGGTTTACGAAAATCGGGAGTGGGTGTGGGGATACCGTGAGCAGGATGTGTTGGGTGGCTATGACCCGTATTCCAACAGCAAGGCATGCTCGGAGCAAGTGACTGCCTCCTATCGCAATGCTTTCTTTCATCCCGACCAGTATGACCAGCATGGCGTAGCCGTTGCTTCAGCACGAGCAGGCAATGTAATCGGCGGCGGTGATTGGGCTCTTGATCGCTTGATACCGGATTGCCTTCGTGCCTTGATAAAGGGAGAGACAATCACTATCCGAAATCCAAAAGCAATCCGGCCGTGGCAGCATGTCCTGGAGCCCTTGAAGGGGTACTTGATGCTCGCTGAAAAAATGTGGGCGAATGGCAAGGATTACTCTCAGAGCTGGAATTTTGGTCCGAATGAGGAAGATGCCAGATCGGTAGAGTGGATCGTCCATCAATTGTGTGAGCGATGGGGGGCTGGTGCCTGCTTTGAGTCAGAGCGAACCGATCCACAATGGCACGAAGCCCAATATTTAAAGCTGGACTGTTCCAAAGCCAAAAGCGTAATCGGTTGGAAGCCCAACTGGTCGCTCGAACAGACCTTGGACAGTATCATTTCTTGGCAGAAGGCTTATCAGCAAAAGCAAGACGTAGGAGAAATTTGTTTGGCCCAAATCGCAGCGTATACAAATAAGGCCCAATGAACAACAGAGGAAGGAGGGCAGCCAATGAAAGTCGTCATCCTGGCAGGAGGGTATGGTACGCGAATTGGAGAAGAAACCCATCTTCGTCCGAAGCCGCTCATTGAGATCGGTGATTGGCCCATCATTTGTCATATCATGTCCATTTATTCCAAGTACGGTTTCCATGATTTCATCATCTGTCTCGGGTACAAAGGCTATATGATCAAGGAGTACTTTGCGCACTACTTCCTCCATCATTCTGATGTGACGTTTGATTTTCGTAATGACAATCAGGTCACTTTTCACAACCACAATGCTGCTCCGTGGCGAGTCACATTGATTGATACGGGGAAAGACACAGGGACAGGTGGAAGGGTGAAGCGCATTCAGAAGTATGTGGGAGAAGAAACATTCATGCTGACGTATGGAGATGGCTTATCCGACATCGATATTGAACAGTTGGTAAATTTTCATCGTACGCATAAAAAACTCGCAACGATCACCACGACTCAACCGCCAGGCAGATTCGGAGCATTGGATATTGCGGAAGGGAATACCGTAACAGGATTCCAGGAGAAGCCAAAGGGGGACGGCGGGTGGATCAATGCTGGTTTTTTTGTCATGGAGCCGGGTGTATTTGATTATATTGCGGGTGATGAGACGGTCTTGGAAAAAGAGCCGTTGGAGGGATTGACCAAGGCGAATCAACTGATGGCCTTCAAGCATACCGGTTTTTGGCAGCCAATGGATACGCTTCGAGATAAAAACTACTTGGAAAAACTGTGGAAATCCGGAAAGGCAGCATGGGCAACCAGCCGAATATAAGGAGGAAGCAGGAGTGGGCGGATTAAACGAGAACAGTGAAGAAGTTTTTTCTCCGATCGGATACGGGGACATAACGATCGATTGTGGAGCGAATTATGGGGTCATTTCACAAAAAATGGCGGATAAAGGCGCCCTCGTCTTTGCTTTTGAACCGAATCCATACGTATTTGAGGAATTGAAAAAAAGGGTTGGTTCCTATCCCAATGTCGTATGTATAAACAAAGCGGTATGGCATAAAAACGACAAGCTGCGCTTGCATTTGCATGATCTTTACCATACCGATCCGGCAGGGTCTGCGTATGCCTCTTCTCTTTTGACGAATCATCCTGTTACGAATCCCGATAAGTATGTAGAGGTTGAAGTAATCGATTTGACACAGTTCATCCAGATGCTCAATCGGCCGATCAAATTAATCAAAATAGATATCGAGGGAGCAGAATTTGAACTGTTGGAAAAAATCGTAGAACAAAATTTACACCTGCAAGTAGAAAAAATCGTTGTAGAAAATCATGAATGGCTGATCGAAGGCTTGAAAGCGAAAGCCGATCACTTTCGGAGGGTCATGCAAGAAAAACAAATTCACAACATCGACTTGAACTGGATATAAGAAGAGTGCATAGCAGGTGAAGGGGAGAGATCCCAAATGAAGATACTTGTGACCGGCGCGACAGGCTTTCTCGGAAGCCAGCTCGTAAAAGCGCTGCTATTGGACGGACATACCCTCATCCTTTTAAAAAGGAGCACTTCCGATTGCTCGCGTATCCAGGACATACTGCCTGATTTGATTACGTATGATACAGATCGCGGTCAATGGGAAGCTCCTTTTTTCAAGCAGGGGAAAATCGATGCGATCATCCATACGGCAACCTGTTATGGACGCAACTACGAGAGCAATGCCACAATGGTAGATGCCAATGTGACCTTTCCGCTTAAACTGCTGGATATGGCTATGCGCATTGGTACCCCTGTTTTTCTAAATACAGATACGTTTTCCAGTGCGCCCACCCGATTATCCAATCATCTACAACCATATAATTTGACGAAGCGTCAATTTCGAGAATGGGGAAAATGCTTAGCAGATACATCTTCCTTGCAATTCATCAACGTCCGGCTGGAGCATGTGTATGGTCCTTATGACAATACGAATAAGTTTGTCCCTTCTGTCATCAAAAGCTGTCTCGAAAATCAACCAGAACTAAGGCTAACAGAAGGAAAGCAAGCCAGGGACTTTATTTATGTGGAGGATGTCGTTTCTGCCTACCGCGTGCTTTTGGCCCATGCTGCCCGTCTACCCGCAGGCTTTACGGAATACCAGGTAGGGACAGGTACTGCTACCTCGATCCGGGAGTTTGTAGAACTGGTTCATCAGATGACGCATTCTAGGACAGTCCTGAAGTTCGGATCGATTACGTATTCAGATAGGGAAATCATGCATTCACAAGCAGATACCCGATCGCTGCAAGCACTAGAGTGGAAACATCGAGTGAAGCTGGAGGATGGATTGAGAAAGGTAATGGCCACTTTCAAATAGCAACGCAACAAAAAACATGGCGAGCCAACAGCCATGTTTTTATTATGTGCGCTTAATCGAGGAAAGTCTTGTTTGTGCAGAAAAGATCAGCGTGGAAAGGTTTCATTTCGTCTAATAAATGGTTGTAGTTCTTCACTTTTACCACCGTATTGTCCCGCTTGAAAATATAAATATGGGTAAACAATTTCTCCAGCAGTGTGTATAGCACGAGTGGATGTCTGCCGAAGTTTTCCCTGATGCTTTCTGGGTTGAATTCAATGATTACATCCGGGTCCCACTGCTTAAGCGTTCGCATGGCACTTTCCAAGACGACGACCTCCGAGCCTTCCACGTCAATTTTAATGAGGTCGATGCGCGAGATCATATTTTGCTCTACCCAGTCATCCAGCCTGACACATGATATGAATTGCGTGGATTTCCCCACGTCTTCTGGCTCATGCGGGATATAAGACCATCCGCCTCCACGTGGATCGTCATTAAAATGAATGTTCCCGTTGCGGTCCGCTATTCCGAGCTGAAGTGGCTCGACATTGGTGATGTGATTCTCGGCCAGGTTCCGCAGGAGATAAGGATAATTGGCATCGGAGGGTTCGAATGCGTACACCCTGCCTAGAGGTGCGAGATAGCTCAGGGCGAGCGAGATCGGACCGATGTTTGCTCCGATGTCTAGGCAAACATGGTCAGGTTGTACGATTTTTTTCAGAGGAAGGATAACGTAGTCTTCATAATATCCTTTGTAATACTCCATAAAGTACAGGACGCTTTGATCGGAGTCGTCCCCATAGACGGTAAAGGTTCGATTGTCAAACGGCAGGTGAAAGTCAACTTTCTTCATCGAATTTGTTGCTCCTTCAAGTGGATTGTAGATCATGATGATGTCATTTCCTACGACAAATAGGAGGTCAGGACGAAGAGAATGAACGAATTCTCGTAGTTCCTGGATAGTGGGATAATCTTTCAACAATGGATTGGGACCAATAAAGCAGCGAGCATCATCAATCAAAATGACGTGATTTTGAACAGAATGCTGCAGAATGGCAGCTAACTCATGCAAGATAGGGGTGTCCAGGTCTCCCTTGGCTGCCTCCGTTGAGCGCGGGATGTAATGACCGTCCAGCCAAAACAGGCAGGGTGTTGTAACAGAGTGCATCAGGTTGGTCAATACTTCTCCACTGTCACCGTGGAGGATATGGATGTGGCTGTCACCTGAGAATCTCTCTTTTGCCGCTATAAACAATGCTTCATCCAGCTCAATGGAAACGAGCAGGTCGAAATGGTTTTTCATCGCTTCCAACATGTCGCCCTTAAACGTGCCTGTCTCGATCAAGGTGCGGATGCCCATCGTTTTCGCTATATGCTTGATCTTCGACTTTTTCAAATCGTTTGTCGGTGCTTCCAACAGCCAAAAATCCCAAGTCTCTTGTTCTGTTAACGGAAACGGGATTCGGCGCTCCTTCCTCCACGTCTCCCGAATTTGCTGCATGCGAGACATACAAAGATGACCTCCTTTCAATGACATTAGCGTGCGACGGAAGAAAAGACAGCCAATGTTTCGCGTGCGCATTTCTCCCACGAAAAATGCTTGGCTTGATGGATGCCTTTGGCAACCAGGTCTGCTCTTGCCTCAGGTGTCAAATAAAGATGGGCGAGCTTCACCGCGATATCATCGGAAATATTCGGATCGAAGGTGAGAGCAGCGTCACCCACCACCTCAGGAATGCTCCCTGCATTGGAGCATACGATGGGAATGTTGGACTTCATGGCCTCTACCAGCGGAATGCCAAAGCCTTCGAAGAGGGAAGGGAAGCAAAGGAACTGAGCATTCCGATACAAGTAAGGCATCTCTTCCTGCGGTACGTAATGGAGCCATTTGACTTGGTCCCACAGCTGGTTATTTGTGATGTAATTCATGACGTTTTGATGGGCCTCTTGAGCAAAACCGGTGAAAACCATGGGAATTCGTATTTGGTGTTTATCCCGCAAAGTGACAAGTGCTTTGAATACATTCAGGTGATTTTTGTGGTGCCATGTATTCGCAGGGAAAAAGCCGTATTCGCTGGGCAACTTATACTTTTGTATGACCTGTTGGTTGAGTGCCTCATTATGCGGCAAGGAAAATTCCCGCGAGGCATCCAGGTGGATTGCGTGTACTTTATGCGGAGGAAGCCCGAATTTTTGGAGGATCGTTTGCTTGGAAAACTCCGACAGCGTCAGCACGGCACTGCAACGCTCTGCAGACGATTTGTAGTTGTCCAGTCGCCAGCGTAAGGAATGAGCATCGAAAAACTCCGGGTAATACTCGTGCTGGATATCTGGAATGTTGATCACAGAAGGGATTGTGACATCGGTTGGATTTAAGACGAGCAGCGGACAAAACCACAAATTCAACTGCAGGGAGTTAATCCAGTAATGAAGCATTGCGTGTGCATTACCATGGTCGGGGACCATGAATTTGCGAACATTTTTTTGCGCCTCGAAGGTATGGAAGTTGTGTGAGGATAAAAAAAGAAACCACTGATGACCGTCCCCAGCATTCATCGAGTAGGCCAGCAAGTTCCTGACATACTGTTCCATCCCGCCGATTTTGCCAGGAATCACTGACATCAGGTTTATTCCGACTCTCATGTTGGGATCCTCCCTTGCACGTGAGGATGTGCCATGTACCATGCGATCGTTTTCTCCAATCCAGCGAGTAAAGACGTTTGAGCCACGAAGCCGAACCGTTCTTTTGCTTTGGTTATATCTAAAAGGCGGCGCGGTTGTCCGTCTGGCTTGGTATTATCCCATTCGATCTCTCCCTGGAAGCCGCTTAGCTGTTTAATTGTTTCTGCTAAGCTTTTGATGGAGATTTCATGACCAGAACCGATATTGACCGGTTCAGATTGATCATAGCTCACAGTTGCAGCGATAATCGCCTGTGCAGCATCTTCGACATATATGAACTCGCGTGTGACGCTGCCTGTTCCCCAGAGAACGATCTTCTTCTCGTCATTGCGAATTGCATCCACACATTTTCGAATGATGGCAGGGATGACGTGTGAGGTTTCCAAATCAAAATTGTCGCCCGGGCCATACAAATTGACAGGAAGCAAATAAATGGAATTGAACCCGTATTGCTCGCGATAGGCTTGCGATTGCACCAGCATCATTTTCTTGGCTAAGCCATACGGAGCATTGGTTTCTTCAGGATAGCCATTCCATATATCTTCTTCCTTAAACGGTACGGGCGCATGTTTCGGATAGGAGCAAATGGTTCCGATGGCTACGAATTTTTCAATACCGAATAAGCGGGATTGCTCCATGAGCTGAGTCCCCATGATCAAATTATCGTAAAAGTATTTACCGGGATTTTTTTGATTCGCGCCAATTCCGCCGACCACGGCAGCCAAGTGAAGAATGATATCGGGACGGAAATCTTGCAACATCCTATTCACATCATGTTCTTTGCGAAGATCGTATTCATGGCTTCTAGGGATGAAGATGTCCGTACAGTCCAGCTTGCGCAATTGATGAACGACGTGGCTTCCTAGAAATCCTGATCCACCAGTCACCACAATCCGTTTTTTCGCCAGATTCAATTCGTGTCAACCTGCCTTTCTCGTCCGCATTCAAATTCGAGGCGAAGGGACTCTGCGATTTACCCAATTTTCGATATGGGCCTTGCCTTTGGTAAATTCCTGATAAAATTGGTACTCCTCATAGGAAAGCGGGAGGACTTCTTCCAGATGGTAGCTAACAGATCGTTTGACTTCAGGATTGTTGGGGTGGCTCTGAAGGATCTGTTGGCTGCAAAAAATACTCACTTCACATCGCTGTCCCTCGGAGGCAATGGGAATCGCGACTTGAAAACGCTCCTGGGTAACTTGGAATTTGTGTACGAGTTTCCCATTCCTCATGACATGAAAATGCAGGAGAGGGGCGGTATTTTGGTTGCTTCCTTTGAAAAGCAAAGCGTGCATCGGTCCATGGCTGGCTTCGATGGTCATTCTCAGGTTTTGGGGAGCCCATGCGTCCGGGTAGCGGTTGGATGCAATGATTTGGGGAGAGGGTCCGAATGCATGATACGCTTTCAGCTTGTTTAGAAACCAAAATGCTCCTTGCTTGTAATGCTTCTGCGTGTAGTGATAGAGCCATTCATTCGAGATGGTGCCATGATGCTTCACGCTTGTTTTCAAAATTTCGGAAAATCCTGGCTCCAATTCATAGACAAACGTTTTGCATGCATCATATAAGCGTGAGTTAGCCAAGAATTCCGGTATCGTCCCAATCGGATAATGCAGGGAAATCCGGTTCCACAAATCGTAATCCATGCACCAGTCATGTTCTTCATTTACACCACCAACTGCTTCAAAGGCATGCTTGCGCAGGAAAGCAGCGGGTTGGCAAATGAGGTTGAAATTAAACAATTTTTTTCTGTCAAACTCTACCCAAATGTACGGATACTTAACTTTGTCGTTCTCATCAATGTGGAGCCCTTTTCCGTAAACAACGCCCCAATCGGGATTTTGCTGCAAGGCAGTCACTGCTTTTCGAATGGCACCGGGAAAATACGTATCATCCGAATTGAGCCAACCGATAATCTCGCCTCGTGCCATTTGTAATCCTTTATTGACGGCATGGGATTGGCCGCGATCTGGCTCGGAAACGAAGCGGAAGCGGTCCCCAAGATGGCTGTATTGCTGCAAAATATTCTGCGTACCGTCAGTTGAAGCGCCATCGACCACAATATGCTCAATATGGGGATAGTCCTGTGTTAGTACACTATCGATCGTTCGTTTGATAAATTTTGCCTGATTGTACGAAGGGGTGATGACACTTACGAGAGGAAGGGATTGCATGGACATAAGAAGTTCCCTCCTGATTTTTTCTACTCATCCACTCGACGTTTTTAAGAGCTGTTAGGCTTGCGTAGCACTGAGCGCCAGTAATTCAATACATCTTCCATCGTTTTCTGGAACGAGATCTCGGGCTCCCATCCCGTCTTTTCTCGAAACAAAGAAGAGTCTCCCAATACAATGTCTACATCAGAGGGGCGCAACCGATTGGTGTCTACATGTATTTCTACCTGCACATCAGTCAGAGCGAGCAGCGTCTTCAACATGTCCTCGATGGTATAGCGAGTACCTGCGGATATATTGTAGACATCACCTGGCTCACCTCGCGTAATCGCCAACCAATACGCCTTGACAATATCCCGTACATCCGTGAAGTCGCGAATGGCCCCAAGATTGCCGACATGTACTTTTGGCTCTTGCAGGCCAAGCTCAATCTGGGCAATTTGTTTGGCAAAATTAGAGGTTACATAGCTTTCGCCTCTTCTCGGACCTGTATGGTGAAAGGTACGTGTACGGATGATCGCCAGACCGTAACTGTGATGATATTGATACCCGAGGTAATCCTGGGCAATTTTACTGACCGCGTACGGATTGAGAGGACGGAGGGGATTGGTCTCCTTAATAGGGATTTCCTCCGGATAAACCAAACCGTATTCCTCACTGGAGCAAGCGATTTGAATTTTGCAAGCAACAGCATGGTTGCGTACCGCCTCGAACAAATTTAACTGTGGGACAATATTGTTTACCATCGTATCTGCGGGAGACGACACCGAGGTGGGGACAAAGCTTTGAGCAGCCAGGTGAAAAATGAGATCGGGCTTTATTCTCTGGATGAGTTCATTTACAGATTGGGGATCTCTTAATTCACAGTTTTCCATATGCACGCGGTCCATCAGGTGCCCCAGCTGCTCTTTTTTGGTAAGGGACCGGAATGTGCCGTAAACATCTACATCTCCCCGCGACAGTAGATACTCAGCCAAGTGACTGCCGGCAAATCCCGTTACTCCGGTAATCAATGCCTTCATGAGTCGAATCCCCCCTGTCTATGATGCTCATAGCGAAGGATGAACAGCTTAACATATTATGAATATGGAAAAACGTGAAAAAATGGCACGGCGCACAGCTCGTTTCCAGAGGGAATTTTATTGGGTTCAGGGTTCGGCTGGCACCCATTTGCAGGTCGGATAATCGAAATACATGAAATCATCTGTGTTCGGGATGTCCTGTGAGCGAAAGTAGGGGATATATGCTTTTGCATGTCCTTGAAAATGTAAGGAATGAGCGCTAAGGTAGTCAGTCGTCCCGGTTATTTTGCAATAGAGTGCGCCATTCTTTTGATAAATCTGCTTCTTCCCATCTTGGCTGTCAGCCTGCGGGCAGGATGGGGCAAAAGGACAGTTGAGATTATGATCAAAAAAGCCGTTGGCAACGATCCCATACGTAGCTTTACGGCGAAGCGCGTAATTGTGAAACAGAATAAACAACACCATGTCAGAAATGGGAGCATCTCCGATTTCTTTTGCGAATTGAAGCAGAGTCTGGTAGTGAAGAGGGTCGCGAAAAAATTTGGTCGCGTAATCGCAAAATTGATTGAGTTTTTCCAGGTCGCATACGGTCGTCCAGGTGTACTCAAATGTAAAGTCATCGAAATCCTCATTGTCTCGGATGTTGATATCGGTGTATAGCATTACGTCCGAGTCCAGGTAACAACAACGTTCTATCCCTTGACTCCTCATAAAATCGCGCAAAATAAACCAGCGTTGGAAGCAAAACAGATTGTATTCGTAGGTGTTGGAAGTGGAGTGCTTGTAAACATAAGAAAAAGCTTGGGCGCTTTGGTAGAAACGACTCAACAGGAAGTGCTCTGTATTTTCCGCAGAAAGATACTTGTTTTCTGGGCTTCCGATAAGAATGACACGAGAAGAAGGGTTGCTGTATTTCGCCTGTTGCATGCATAATCCTACATGATCTTCAGCTGTTCTGTGAATAAACACGATGGGCAAGCTCACAATTATACATCTCCTCTGTCTGACAAAATGCCTGATAGGCTCCTATTGATAAACTTTATCCTAATATATTGTCCCGAGGAGGGCCTTGAAACGGCTGGCGCCTCTTACGTGGAACATTTTGTATGAGATGCATCAAATAGCCTGTTTTGCAGCCTGTTCCTTGAATGACCAATCGTATCCGCAAAAAGATAAATAAGATACGTAAAGACGGACGTTGTAAATGGAGGCATAGGGGGAATGAATGTGTTAAACCGATATGAAAAGCGAGTGTATTCCCAAAATGGAGAAGACGGCATCATTGAAGAAATATTTTCGCGAATCGGAACTGCGAATCGCTATTGTGTAGAGTTTGGAGTGGGAGATGGCTCGGAATGCTTGATAAAAAATCTCGTCACGCAGCATGGATGGAGCGGATTGGCAATGGAAGGCGACCTGAACAGTTGCAATAAAATGTCTGCCGATTATGTTGCCTATCCCCAGCTCATCATCAAGAATGAGTTGATCACGAGAGAAAATATTGCCCAGTTATTCGCAGACAATGGTGTTCCCAAGGAATTTGATCTGCTCTCCATCGACATTGACGGCAATGATTACTGGGTATGGCAAGCTCTTTTTGCGTACAGCCCGCGACTCATTGTCATTGAATACAATGCGGCTTACCCTCCTCCACAAAAAATGGTGATTGCGTATCAGGCTGATTTTAAATGGGGTGGCACTAGCTACTTTGGTGCGAGCTTGAGTTCCTTGGCTATATTGGGAAGAAGATTGGGGTACGCATTGGTGGGAACAGATTCAAAGGGCGTCAACGCTTTTTTCCTGAGACGAGACCTGCTTCACCAATCGGGTTTCCCTGAATTAACACCAGAGCAGGCTTATCATGCTCCTCGGTACGGAGCAAACGAGGGGGGACATCCTCATCAGTCCGGTCCTTATTTGGAAATCTAGTCCTTACTAGAAACCGAGCATTTGCAAGACAGCTTGCTTCAAGGTGAAGAGCCTTTCTTGGCTATCCTGACTACTCGTTCCTTTCACGCCTAAATAGATTTTGATTTTGGGCTCCGTACCTGAGGGTCTGACACAAAACCACGAATGATCGTGGAAAAAGTATTTGATGGTATCTGATACAGGCAAGGTGAGCGGAGTGGTTGTACCTGTTTGACAATCTGTGCGGATTCCGCTGGCATAATCTTCGATGGCTATGACGGGGTGGGAGGTGATTTGGGAAAGGGGCTGATTGCGGAGGGAAGACATCGTTGCCGATATTTTTTGCATGCCATCTCCTCCTTTGTACGTGAAAGAAATCAGCTCTTCCGCATAATGACCGTAACGGTTGAATAAGTCACTCAGTGTGGCAGCGAGGCTTTTGTCCTGAGATTTGTAATACGCGCACATGTCAGCAAGCAACAAAGCTGTTTGTACGGCATCCTTATCACGGACAAAATCGCCGATTAAGTATCCGTAGCTTTCTTCGTAACCAAATTGAAAGACGTGCGCTCCACTCTTTTCGTAGGCATCGATTTTTTCGCCAATATATTTGAAGCCTGTCAAAGTATCTTCTGTTGATATGCCGAAGTCTGTCGCGATGGCCCTGCCCATTTCAGATGTGACGATCGTTTTCAATACGATGCCGTTTTTGGGGAGCTCCCCCTTTTTTTGTTTGGTTTCCAGCAGGTAATGAAGAAGCAAGGCTCCCAACTGATTCCCGGTCAGGACGCTGTAGTCTCCTGCCTGATTTTTGACGAGCACGCCGAGGCGATCTCCATCAGGGTCCGTCCCCATGATCATGTCGGCATCGACTTGTTCGGCGTACGAAATCGCTAATCGAAAGGCCTCAGGCTCTTCGGGATTAGGCGAGTCTACCGTCGAAAAGTTAGGATCGGGGACAGCTTGCTCTGGAACGACACTTACTTGTGTATACCCGAACAATTTCAATCCACGCGTGATGGAGTCATGCGTCGTGCCGTGCAGGGGAGTAAAGACAATCTTCACTTGCTCCCGGATGGCAGGAGATAAGTCTGGATGGACGCGCAATTGCTTTACTTTTTCCAAATACGTATCTAAGAGAGAATCGTCAATGTAGTTTAGCAGTCCATTTTTGCACAGCTCTTGCTCATCTGCTGGAGTGATTTCGAGTTCATTTCCGGCTGCAACGATATGGTCCATCAGTCGTTCGGCTGTGGCGAGCGTAATTTGTCCCCCGTCTGCGCCATAAATTTTGTAGCCATTATATTCGGGCGGGTTATGGCTTGCTGTAATGACAATGCCAGCACACGCACAAAAGTGACGGACAGCAAAGGAAAGCAGAGGGGTAGGAGTCAGCTGATTGAATATACATGTAGTAATCCCGTACTGACCGAGAACTTTGGCGGTTTCCTTGGCAAACAACGGTGAGTGTTTCCGTGAATCATAGGCAATGACGACTTTTTTGACGGCCAGATCCGGATATGTTTCGCGCAAATAAAGAGCCAGCCCCGCGCTTGCTTTGCGAATCGTGTATAGGTTGATGCGGTTTATTCCCGGCTCCATGACCCCACGCATGCCTCCGGTTCCAAATGCAATCGGGGCAGAGAAGCAATCCGCAAGCTGCTTTTCATCAGCGTGCATGGCGGTCAACTGCTGACGAAGCTCTGAATCGAGGGATTCACACTCGTTCCAGCGTGTGTAGTGTGTGTACCAGTTTGCATTCATATAGAATTCACTCCCGCGTGTAGAGTACGACATCATTTACTAGGGTATTAACAGAATGGTAAGTGGTGAGTGGATGTGATGAAGACGGGAGGATGTGAGTCTAACATGAAGGTGGATTGGCTGATCGTCGGAGCTGGGTTTACAGGTGCTACACTCGCAGAGCGGATTGCCAATCAGCTTGATCAGAAAGTGTTGGTGGTAGAGGGGCGCAATCATATCGGAGGAAATGCTTATGATTGCTATGATGAGCAGGGGGTACTGATTCACAAATACGGTTCGCACACCTTTCATACGAATTCCAAGCTGGTTTGGGACTATTTGTCGCGTTTTACCCAGTGGCGGCCGTACTTCCATGAGGTGCGTGCCTATGTCGATGGCATAAAAATACCGCTGCCTTTCAATCTAAATGCATTGTCCGCATTGTTTTCCCCGCAATATGCACAGAAATTGGAGAGCTTGCTGATCCGTCAATATGGATTCGGGGCGAAGATTCCGATTCTGAAGCTTCGGGAAAGTACGCATGAAGAGCTTGGCTTTTTGGCTGAGTTCATTTATCAAAAAGTATTTCATCGGTATACCATCAAGCAATGGGATTTGAAGCCGGAGGAGCTGGATCCGTCTGTTTCCGCAAGGGTTCCTGTGTATGTCAGCAGAGACAATCGGTTTTTTCAGGACACGTATCAAGGAATTCCGTTGTATGGCTTTACAGCAATGTTTCATCGCATGCTCGACCATCCGAATATCAAGGTGCTCCTCAATACGGACTATCAAGAAATCGCGGATGAAATTAGGTATAAACGTATGATTTACACAGGCCCGATCGATTCATTTTTTGGCAATAAGCATGGACAATTGCCTTATCGAAGCCTACGCTTTCATTTTGAAACGCATCAAAAGGCATGGTACCAAGAAGTGGGGACGGTCAATTATCCCAATGAGTATGATTTCACCAGAATCCTCGAACAAAAGCACCTCACAGGTCAAGTCGTTCCTCACACAACCATATCCTTCGTATATCCACAGCCGTATTCACCTGGCAAAAACGAGCCATATTATCCAATTCCTCGCAAGGAAAACAGCCAGCGGTTCAGCCTCTATAAACAAGAAGCGGAGCAAATACGCGATCGGGTGCTTTTTGCGGGCAGACTTGCGGACTATCAATACTACAACATGGATCAAGCAGTGGCGCGGGCATTGACCTTGTTTAAGCAGATTGTCGCAGAATAGTTAAGAAGGCTTCCTTTTTGGAATGAGCTTGCTCACATAGATCCAGCCCTCGGGTGTGTACACAAAAACAGGCTCGTACTCGTCTCCCCACAGTTTCAAGATTTTCGTTAGAATGTACTTTCTTGCTTTTGTCCATTGCGGCCAGTTTTTTATGTGGGAATTGTTGCTCTCGTGAATCAAATAATGATAGAGGTTCGCATCGACCCAGTGAATATTACCTGTTCCGATCAATTTTAATAACATGTACTTGTCATGAGAAAACCTTCCCTGCATTGGATCGTCACATTCAAATCCGCCGACATCACGAACCGCTTGTGTCCGATAAAAACGAGGCCAGACCATCGGAGCTTCCAGGTAATCATACTTATCTTCATAGATCGGAGGCCGCATGATTTCGGATAGTTCACGGGTGTCACCCACTTCCCTCCAAAAAACGGTGTTGGAGAACACGACGTTCGTGGTTTCGGGCTGGCGCTCCATCTCATCCAACAAAATTTCTAAGGTTTTTCCGTCGAACCAGTCGTCCGAGTCAAGTGAGACAAAATAGGGCGTATCAATTCGTTCCAGAGCAGCAGCCATTGTTTTGCCGATCCCTGAATTTTCAGGGAGAAGTACGTAGTGAATGCGGGGATCACCGAGGTACTTTTCGACGATGGCCTGTGTGTGATCAGTAGAGGCGTCATCTACAATGAGGAGCTTCCAATCCTTGTGCGTTTGGTTCAACACACTTTCGATGGCTGCGGGGAGATACTTCGCCCGATTATAGGTTGGAATTACGACAGTAATGAGCGACATGGGGGTCGAAACACCTCTTTTGGTCATTTTGAAATATCTGCCGGCTGCCTACCTCCTTATTGAATTCTGACAACGGCTTGCTTTCATTAGTGTATTACGGACTTCTATTCTTGACTCTTACTCTGACAACTGAACGTATGAACATGATCCGGCATAAGCTTAAGAGATGCTTAAAGGGAACTTACCGGAATGAACATTACGGCACAGCCTGAAGAAGGGGAGTAGAAGCGGATGAAAACAGCTTTCCTCACAGGAATTACAGGTCAGGACGGCGCCTATCTGGCAAAATTTCTGCTGGAGAAGGGGTACCATGTGGTGGGACTGGTTCCACGCCGGAGCTCAGTGGACAGGTGGCGGCTGGAGTATTTGAACATCGCAGATCAGGTGGAGTACAAGGACGGCGATCTATTGGATGTGTCGTCGTTGACGCGTGCACTAAAGGCATGTAAACCAGCAGAAGTGTATCATTTAGGTGCACAGAGCTTTGTCGGTTCGTCATGGGAACAGCCTATTTTGACCGCGCAAGTAACAGGAATGGGTGTTCTGCATGTTCTGGAGGCGATTCGGGAAACAGACCCCTCCATCAAAATGTATCAGGCTTCGTCAAGTGAGCTGTACGGGCTAATCCAGGAGCCACAGCAATCGGAGCAAACGCCTTTTTACCCAAGGAGCCCATATGCAGTCTCCAAGCTGTTTGGCTACTGGATGACCAAAAACTATCGGGAAAGCTTTCAAATGTTTAGCACCAACGGCATTTTATTCAATCATGAATCACCTTTGCGTGGGCTGGAATTCGTTACGAGGAAAGTGACACATGCTGTCGCAAGAATTGCCGCGAACCAGCAAAAAGAACTGCGGCTGGGGAATATTCAGGCGAAGCGGGATTGGGGCTTTGCTGGAGATTTCGTAGAAGCGATGTGGCTGATGCTTCAGCAGGATAAGCCGGATGATTATGTCATAGCGACAGGAAAAACATCGACAGTGGAAGAGATGTGCAAAATCGCTTTCGATTATGTTGGGTTGAACTACCTGGATTACGTCGTGATCGACCCGGAATTGTATCGGCCAGCAGAAGTGGACATTTTGTTGGGCAATCCGGAAAAAGCGAAAAGAGAGCTCGACTGGACACCGAAAACGAAGTTGGAAGAGCTCATTCACATGATGGTCGAAGCGGATATGCAGCGGGTTGCCAAACAATAAGTGAAGCCTATTCAGGACACCCTATTTCCGATTGCGGGATAGAAAGGGGTGTTTTTCTTTTATTTGACCATGAAGGTAGCCTGATCATACAAAAGGACAACCTATTTATATTTATAGGGTGACTTATTTATCGTGTGGACTGTTATTTTTGTCCCACTACTCATGCGTAAAATAGCAGAAAATTCAATATTAACTGTCACATCAATGCGTTGGCACGCTAATTGCTTGAAGTAGAAAAGTACAATCATTCTACTATTCACACTCAAAGGAGACTTGCTATGAACGTCGTTGCCAACGTATACCGGGGAGAACAGGTAGAGAGCTCACATCTTGGTCATATCGCAGTCGTTGATTCGCAGGGGACATTGCTCTATTCGTACGGGGACCCGCATCGCCTCACATATGCACGCTCCAGTATGAAGCCGTTGCAGACGATTCCGGTAATCGAGACGGGGACGGCAGACCAGTATGGTTTTGAGGCAGCTGATCTCTCGCTCTGTTGCGCTTCTCACAGTGGAGAGCCACGCCATCGCACGCGGGCGCTCTCGATGCTTGCGCGAGCAGGTCAGCCAGAAGCAGCATTGCAATGCGGGACACATGTGCCACGGCATGAGGAGAGCTACAAACAGCTGATTCGGGAGGGCAAGTCGCTTACACCTGTATTCTCGAATTGCTCCGGCAAGCACTCCGGCATGATTGCCACGGCGACATATATGGGGGAGGACGTAACTACTTATCATTTGCCTACGCATCCGGTGCAACAACGGATTCTCGAAGTAGTCGAGGACATAACAGGCTACTCCAAAGACAAAATCAACCTTGGGACAGATGGCTGTGGGGTTCCCGTCCATCAATTGCCGCTCGCCCATTACGCGTGGGCTTTCGCCAAGCTGGCGAGACCAGAGGTAATCGAGAATCCCGAGCGACGAAAAGCGGTTCAGCGAATTACGGATGCCATGACCGCTCATCCCGAAATGGTCGGAGGCGAGAATCGATATTGTACAGACCTCATGTCAGCCTTTGGCGGTCGTATCGTAGGGAAGGCAGGCGCTGAGTCCGTGTATTGCTTGGGGGATAGAGAAACAGGATTGGGCATTGCTATCAAAATCGAGGATGGAGGACCACGGGCGATCAACCCGGTCGTCAATGAAGTGCTTCGTCAACTGGGAATTGGCCTAGATGGTGCTTTGGATAGGCTCGCCGAATATACCAACCCGCCCATTACAAACATGAGTGGTAACGTTGTTGGACGGATCGAGACGTCCTTCCATCTAGCCAAGACAGATTTTTCTTTACGTGTATAAATGGCATTCCCAGCAGTGCCGTTTATTCATAAAGCAACAAAGGCTACATGTTGTTTAAAAAGAAAAGGGGGTCACATGCAATGAACATGCGAAAAGGATGGAAGCTGCTTAGTACCGCTGCACTTGTCACTGTCCTTGCCATTACAGGTTGTAGTCAGTCGGCAACGCCGACACAACCAGGAGGGGGAGGTACAGCAGGTCAAGCGTCCTCAGATTCAGGTGGACAAGCCAATGCCGCTGCAAAACTCAAGCTCAACCTGAAGACCGAACCACCTTCGCTTGATCCGCCAAAGGGCTTTGACAGTACTTCCAACGAAGTGTTGAATGCCACAATGGAAGGCTTGGTTCGACTGGACAAGGATCACAAGCCGCAAGCAGCCATGGCTGAGAAATGGGCAGTGAGTGAGGATGGAAAAACGTACACCTTTACCCTACGCGATAGCAAATGGTCGAATGGTGAACCAGTCACAGCGCAGGATTTCGAGTTTGCGTTTAAGCGCATTGTCGATCCGAACAATGCATTCCCGTCTGCTTTCCTCGCCTATTACATCGATGGAGCAGAAGCGTTCAACAAAGGAACAGGAAATGCAGACGGCGTACAGGTAAAAGCCGTTGACGAGAAGACGTTTGAAGTAAAGCTGAAGGCACCAACAGGTTATTTCCTCCACATCCTGACGCAGCCGACCTTCTTCCCCGTGAATAAAAAAGTCGTGGAGAGCAATCCGAAATGGGCGGAAGGCGCCGCAAGCATCGTAACCAATGGACCATTCAAAATGGAAGACTGGGTTCATGACCAATCCGTGAAGCTGGTGAAAAACGACGGCTACTGGGACCGTGATTCAATCAAATATGCGGGAATCGAGTTTGTCATGGTCAACGATGAAAATACGCAATTCCAAATGTACAAAACAGGTCAGCTCGACATGATCCAGACCGTTCCCAATGATATGAAGAAACAGTTAATCGATTCCGGAGAAGCGAAGGTGGAGACGGAAGCGTCCATCTACTACTACCGGATGAACACCACCATGCCTCCATTCACGAACGCCAACATTCGGAAAGCATTTGCACTGGCCATCGATCGCAAAACCTTGATCGACAATGTTGTGCAAGGGAAACAAACACCTGCCATGGCTCACGTACCATTGGGCTTCCCGGAGCCAGACGGAGCGGATTTCCGCACAAAGGGCGGGGATTTCTTCAAGGATAACGATGTAGAGCAAGCAAAAGCATTGCTGAAAAAAGGGATGGAAGAAGAAGGCTGGACAACCCTCCCGCCTGTCACCATGACGTATAACACGAGTGATGCGCACAAGGCCATTGCGCAAGTTTTGCAGGAAATGTACAAGAAAAATCTCGGAGTAGATGTGAAGCTGGAAAACAAGGAGTGGAAAGTATTCTTGGCAGAACAGCGTGCCCGCTCTCTTCAATTCTCCCGCTCGACGATCCCTGCCGACTACGGAGACCCGGTCAATTACCTGGAGCTGTTCGTGACTGACCATCCTGGAAACCGTATCAATTACAGCAACAAAGAGTATGACGCACTGGTCGAGAAGATTCGCAACACTGCTGACGAACCCGAGCGCTTCAAGCTCATGCATGACGCGGAGAAAATTTTCATGGATGAAATGCCACTCGTACCTATCTATTTCGGCACAAAAGTATTTATGGAGCAGCCAAACATTAAAGGCATTGTTCGCCATCCAGTCGGCACGATTGACTACAAATGGGTAGAAATCGGCAATAAGTAATAAGTAAAATAAGCGAAGACAAGAGCGAATATTCGAATCGTTCTTGTCTTCACTTTACATCTTGGAGCGGCTGATATGGACAAAAAATCGATTATATTTATTGCGAGAATGGATGAGTTTCTGCAGTCCGTCGTTAGTCAATATCATGAATTGGGAATCGGCGATGATATCCATGTCGAGGCGATGCGAGTCGACCAGCTTCCGTTACGCCCGATCACGCCTGGTGCTCTCGTTATTGTATCCACGAAAAGCATCGTCCCCCTTGTACAACCGTATGTGCCGAAAGAATCCAGCATCATCGTTGCCAAGCGAATGCTGCCATACCATAATTTGCGCGGCATGCTGGAAATCCCGAAAGGCGTGAAAGTGCTTCTCGTCAGTGACACCAAGGAAACTGCTAAAGAAAATGTGGAATTGCTGCGTGCGTCAGGGATGGATTTTGAACTATATCCTTATTATCCAGGTGCTGACTATCCGCCTGACATCGAGATTGCAGTAACGCCAGGGGAGGCAGAGCATGTCCCCCCGCACATTCGCAAAGTTGTCGATATCGGGTATCGGATCATCGATTTATCTACATGGCTTGCCATCTACTCTCATTTTAAAAACGGCAATTTTCAAAAGGTGACCGCACGTGCCATGCAATCGTTGGTCGATATTACCAAAGAGCTAAACAACGAGATTCAGCATGCGCATCTCTTGAGCAAATATTTGGAGGCCATCGTCAATCGAATCGAAGACGCAGTGATTGCCATGGACGAAAAAGAAAACATCCGTTTTGTCAATCAGAAAGCGATCGATACGTTGCAGATGGAAGGGAATGAAGTCGTCGGTGAGCGGGCGTCCAATTGCTTGCCTGCGAGTTTCTATCAGTTGATCCGGCAGTGTGAAGAGAATAAGGATGTTTTGGTAGATTGGGCGAACAAAACCTACTTTTTCCGCAAAATGCATATCGTCATGGAAGGAAGCTTTCTCGGGAGTCTGCTTTTGTTTCGTCAGGCGGCAGAAATTGAAAAGCTGGAGCATGATTATCGCATGCGTCTTTACAGCAAAGGATTGGTAGCCAAATACCAATTTGATGATTTTTATGGGGAGAGTACCCCTGTACAAAAAATCATTCAGATTGCCCGCAAAATCGCAAGAAGCAACTCCACCGTACTGTTGTTGGGAGAGACAGGGACAGGGAAGGAATTGCTCGCCCAGGCTATCCACAATGCTTCGCCACGCAGAAGAGAGCCGTTTGTTGGGGTCAACTTCGCTGCCATATCGGAATCTCTTTTGGAAAGCGAGCTGTTCGGCTATGAAGAAGGAGCTTTTACCGGAGCGCGTAAAGGTGGACATATCGGTTGGTTTGAATTGGCCCACAAAGGGACCATTTTTCTCGATGAGATCGGAGATGCCAGCACCGCTATTCAAAACCGACTGCTGCGTGTTTTGCAAGAACGACAGATTATGCGCGTAGGTGGCAGCAAGATCATCCCGACAGATATTCGCGTCATCGCAGCAACGAATCAAGATTTGCAGCGGATGATTGCGGAAGGGGCCTTCCGTGCTGATTTGTATTATCGTCTGAATATCTTGCCGATTCATTTGCCGCCCCTGCGGAACAGACGGGAGGATATCCCGTGGTTGGCCCATCAATTTATGAAAAAATATTCCTATGATTTGCGCCGTCCGCCGTTTACGTTGACCAATGAAGCGATGCGGGCGCTCCATGAGTACGATTGGCCTGGAAATATTCGCGAGCTCGAAAATGTAATCGAGTATTTAGCGCATGTCGTGGAGGATGAAGCGTATCCGTATCATTTACCATTTCTACGGGAAATACCGGAAGCGCCGTTGCCTGTAGATGGTCTACACAACGAATGTGAAAGTATCGTCACCGAATATAAAAAACGGGGATTTCTGGATGAAATCACGGCTATTTTGCAGGAGCTGGCGCACGGAAGCGGCGGACGCTATACGCTACTTGCGCAGTTGCAAGAACAAGGTCACTCGGTTACCTTGCAACAGCTGCGCTATCGCCTGAAGCTTTTGCAGCAGGATGAGCTGATTCAAGTGGGAAAAGGAAGACAAGGAAGTCAGATTTCCTCGAAAGGTGAATCGTTTCTTGCCTATCTACATCGGATGAAAGCAGGGGAACGCATATGAGCGATTACTGGCGGCAGCAAGCGCTTTTGCAAAGAGAGCAGTACCTGGATGATTTGAAATCTTTTCTTTCCATTAACAGCATCGAAGACATGACGACGGCAAAAGAAGGAAAGCCATTTGGTGAAGGTGTTGCCGCTGCGCTTGAAGCCATGCTCGAACGCGGTGAACTGGATGGCTTCCAGATCAAAAACCTGGATGGTTACGCGGGGACAATCGAGTTCGGCAGTGGGGAAGAAGAGATCGGCGTGCTCGTTCATATCGATGTCGTCACTGTGGGAGAAGGTTGGACGACCCCGCCTTTTGAACCGAGCATTCGCGACGGTCGCATCTATGCACGGGGAGCGATTGATGACAAAGGCCCAGCGATGGCTGCGTACTATGCGCTAAAGCTGGTCAAGGATTCAGGCTTGCCACTGACAAAACGCGTGCGAATGATCATCGGAACAGATGAAGAGAGCGGCTGGCTGTGCATGAAGCATTTTGCCCAGCGTGATCGCATCCCGCCGATTGGCTTTTCACCTGATTCCTCCTTTCCGATGACACATGCCGAGAAGGGACAGATCAACCCAACGTTGACGATTCCAGCGATGGAAACAATCGTACCAAATGGTGTGTGGCAACTAGCTTCCTTTGTCTCCGGTGACCAAGGCAACAGTGTTCCCGAAAAAGCAGTCGCTCTTGTACGGCTGGACTCTCAGGCGCGGCAGGAGGTCGTCCTTTCTCGATTGGCAGAAGACTGGGAGATGTTTCTGAATGAAAATCACACAACTGGTCGTATGGAACTGGTAGGGCTGGGACAGTTGCAATTCACGCTCGCAGGAAAGCCAGCTCATGGGATGGCGCCATTCCAAGGTGTGAATGCGGGAACCTTGTTGGCTACTTTTTTACGCTCGTATCCGTTTGGTGGCTCCAGTTTGTCTTTTCTTACGATGTTGGCTGATATTCTGCATGAAGATTATTTTGCTCACCAGCTGCATATGGCTTGTGAGGATGAAGTGTCAGGCAAGCTGACGGTCAATGCGGGGATATTGCATTACGATTCCAGCGAAGGGGGCACAGTTCGGCTCAATATACGCTATCCGGCGACTGTCTCCTGTGAAGAATACGTAGAGAAATTGAAGCAAAGGACTGCAGAGCTGGGCTGGACGATTTCCGCTTTGCGGACATCCAAGTCGCATTATGTACCCAAAGATCATCCTGTGATAAGTACTTTGTCGCGGGTGTACGAGGAGCACACGGGAGAGCCGGCGACCCTTCTTTCCTCAGGTGGAGCAACTTACGCCAAAATCATGCCGTATGGTGTTGCTTTCGGCCCGCTCTTTCCAGGCAAAGAATCCATGGCCCATCTGACTGATGAATATGCCGAGATTGACGACCTGCTGCGTGCCATGGCGATTTACGCGCATGCCATTTACGAGCTGGCTAAGTAAACGAGGAGGACTTCCATGTCAAACTATCTGGTAAAACGTATTTTGATGATGTTCGTCACCCTGTGGATTATCGTGACGCTGACGTTTGCCTTGATGCATGCCATTCCGGGGAACCCGTTTGCCTCCGAGTCGGATCAACTGCCAGAGCAAATTCTCAATAATTTACGTGCCAAATACAACTTGGACGAACCATTACCTGTTCAATACGTTTTATATCTGAAAAATCTGTTAATGCTTGACTTGGGCCCATCCATCAAATCAGACTCTCGTGGAGTCAATGACATGATTTCCGATGGCTTTGCAGCATCTGCGTGGTTGGGTGTGCAAGCGATTGGGATCGCACTCCTTTTCGGAATTTCGTTGGGCATCATCGCAGCGCTCAATCGCAACAAATGGCTGGACTACGTTGCCATGGCGCTTGCCGTATTGGGGGTAGCCATTCCGAGCTTCATTATGGCACCGCTTCTGATCAATTTCTTCGCGATCAAGTTGCCGCTCTTTCCCGTTGCGACATGGGGTACGTGGATGCATACGATACTGCCTTCATTGGCGCTCGCCTTTGGTCCAGTTGCGGTCATTACCCGCTACATGCGTGCCAGCATGATTGAGGTCATGAACCAGAACTACATTCGAACAGCAGAGGCAAAGGGGATTCCCATGCTTATCATTGTCGTCAGACATGGAATTCGCAATGCGATTCTGCCTGTGGTCACCTTTCTTGGTCCTTTGATTGCCAGTTTGATAACGGGAACCTTTGTCGTGGAAAAAATCTTTGCAATCCCGGGCATTGGCAAGTACTTCGTAGACGGCATTTTCAACCGTGACTATCCGGTCATTTTGGGTACGACGATTTTTTACAGTGCGATTCTGATTTTTACCATTTTCCTGATTGATATGGCATACACCCTGATTGACCCACGGATCAAGCTGACCAACAAGGAGAGATAAACTGTGGCGATGGAGCACAAAGTGGACCCGTTGTTTCGCCCGTTGGCGAAAAATATACAGGCGAATGTCATTGCACGACCCAGTCTCAGCAATGGGCAGCAGGTCGTTCGGAAGCTGCTGAAAAACAAGCTGGCTATGCTGGGCCTTTTCATTATTCTCGCTTTGGTTGGCATGGCGATCATTGGACCGAATCTCGTGCCGTATAGTTATTCCGACCAGAGCTTGCTGACCAAAAATCAGGAAATTTCCGCAGAGCATTGGTTCGGGACGGATGAGCTGGGACGTGACATGTTTGCCCGTACGTGGTATGGGGCGAGGATTTCTTTGACGATTGGCATTGTCGCGGCATTCATCGACCTGGTTATCGGAGTGACAGTCGGGGGAATTGCGGGTTATATGGCAGGGCGAGGCAAACGAGGGGATCGCATCGATACGATCATCATGCGTATTATCGAGGTTTTGTATGGGCTGCCGTATTTGCTGGTCGTCATTTTGCTCATGGTCGTGATGGAGCCGGGAATGCTGACGATTATTATTGCCCTGTCTGCTACGGGCTGGGTCGGCATGGCGCGGTTGGTCCGCGGACAAATCCTGCAATTGAAAAATCAAGAGTTCATTCTGGCTGCCCAAGTACTGGGGGCGAAGTTTTCACGAATTTTGCTCAAGCATCTGATTCCCAACACATTTGGCGTCATTATCGTCAATCTGACCTTTACGATTCCATCGGCCATTTTTGCGGAATCTTTTCTCAGCTTTCTTGGACTCGGTGTACAAGCTCCCGTCGCCAGTTGGGGGACGATGACAAACGATGGCTTGGGCGTTATTTTGACGGGTGATTGGTGGCGACTGTTTTTCCCGGCATTGATGATCTCGCTGACGATGTTCGCCTTTAACGTATTCGGCGACGGTTTGCAGGATGCGCTTGATCCGCGTCTACGCGATTAGAGACGACAGGGGGGATGAGGATGAATCAGCATTTGCTGACAATCGATAACTTGCGGGTGAATTTCAAGACATATGGTGGCGAGGTACAAGCTGTGCGCGGTGTGTCCTTTTACGTGGATAAAGGGGAGACTGTTGCCATCGTAGGGGAGAGTGGATGTGGCAAGAGCGTTACAGCTCAAGCGATTATGGGATTAATCCCTAACCCACCTGGAAAAATCGTCGGGGGCAAGGTTGTATTTGAAGGAACGGAGATCAGTCACTTGCCCAAAAAAGAGCTGCTCGGTATTCGCGGAACGCAGATCGGCATGGTGTTTCAAGACCCGATGACGGCGCTCAATCCGACGATGAAGGTAGGGGCACAAATCGTAGAGGGGTTCGTTCGCAGTCATCAAGTATCGAGAGAGGAAGCGAGAAAGCGAGCGATTGAGATGCTTTCACTCGTAGGAATACCCGATCCGGAAAAGCGAATCGATCAGTACCCGCACCAATTCAGCGGAGGGATGCGTCAGCGTGTGGTCATTGCGATTGCTCTTGCTTGCCAACCCAAGCTGGTGATTGCTGATGAGCCGACGACAGCACTGGATGTGACGATTCAGGCGCAGATTTTGGATTTGCTCAAGCGATTGCAAGAGGAACAGGAGTTATCTGTTGTGATTATTACGCATGATTTGGGAGTCGTAGCGGAGATTGCTCATCGCATGGTTGTCATGTATGCGGGGATAGTTGTAGAGACGGGTACGGTTGAGGACGTTTTTGCAAGTCCTCGTCACCCGTATACATTGGGACTCATGCGTTCTCTTCCACGGCTGGATGAAGGCGAAAAGCAACGGCTGATTCCCATCGAAGGCAGTCCTCCAGATTTGTTCAATCCCCCAGTCGGCTGTCCGTTTGCTGCACGTTGTGATTTTGCGATGGAGATATGCGAACAGCAGATGCCCGTAACGAGCGAATTCGGTCGTGGACATCAGGCTGCTTGTTGGCTTCACGATCCACGGGCACCGCGAATAGAGGAGCTGGTGGCAGCAGGGAGGCAGGGAGTATGACAGAGGCTTTGCTTGATGTTCGCGATTTGAAAAAGTATTTTTCACTTGGAACGGGATTTGATTTGAAAGCAGTTGATGGTGTTTCGTTTACGATCAACAAAGGGGAGACTTTCGGTCTGGTCGGCGAAAGTGGCTGCGGGAAGTCTACACTAGGCCGGACGATTATTCGCCTGTATGACCATACAGATGGCGAAGTGCTGTTCAAAGGGAAGAATGTTCATCAGCTTCGGGGAAAAGAAGCGGGGCAGTTCAACCGGGATGCCCAGATGATTTTCCAGGACCCGCAAGCAAGTCTGAACCCGCGTATGACCGTGGAGGATATAATTGCAGAGGGCTTGGACATCCACCATCTGAATCGCGGAATGAGACGAGAGCGTGTGGCGGAACTGCTCCATCTAGTGGGTTTGCATAAGGACCATGCGCAGCGTTTTCCGCATGAATTCAGTGGGGGACAGCGCCAACGGATCGGAATCGCGCGGGCGTTGGCAGTAGAGCCGGAATTTATTATTGCCGACGAGCCGATCTCTGCACTCGACGTCTCGATTCAAGCACAAGTCGTCAATTTATTGGAGGATTTGCAGCATGATCGCGGATTGACCTATTTGTTCATCGCGCATGATCTGTCCATGGTCAAACATATTTCCAACCGGATTGGCGTCATGTATTTGGGCAAAATGGTCGAGCTGGCGTCGAGCTATGAGCTGTACGCTCGTCCGTTGCACCCGTATACGCAGGCTTTGCTCTCTTCTGTGCCAGTGCCGGACCCGACGGTAAAGCGAGAGCGTATCGTTTTGCAGGGAGATTTGCCAAGTCCAGCCAACAAGCCGAGTGGCTGCGGTTTTCGTACACGCTGCCCACTCGTACAACCTCGTTGTGCGGAAGAAGTGCCGAGGTGGCAGGAGGCACAACCCGGGCATTGGGTGGCTTGTCATTTGATAGAGTCGTAAGAGAGGAAGAAGGGCTGTTCCCGCTCGGTGGGACAGCCCTTTTTTGAGATTAAAGATAGTAGAAACAGGTTAGAACGATCGAGAAGACAATCAGCCCAGTGCCCGACGTGAGAAAAAGCGAGGTTCCGATTCGTACGAACGACTCTTTTTTTTCCTCGAAAGCAAGGTCGTTAGCTTGAACGATATCACTGTCCATCATGCGAGGTTTGCGGAAAAACATCCCTTTCAGTTGCTTGAAGCCACGCAGAAAAATCGTGAAAAATCCAGAACGTGTCACGACGGCAATACTCCCTGCGATCAACAGGAAAAGCCCGATTAAAAAGCTCTGGTTAATCAATGGCACCAACGTATCGGCTTGTATGGTAATCCCTAAAATCACACTGCAGATCACGGAGAGAGCGAGTAGGAGAATGAGCCATTTTTTCAACGAAGAAGCACGTCCTTTTTATAGTGTGGGTGCAATGCTCTCTGCTTCCCGCAAAAAGGCTTGAACGGCAGGTGGGGCTTCACGAAGCGAACGTACAGCCAAGCCGATTTGCCGAGAGAGAGGCGGCGTGATTGGTATGACAGCGACATCGGGTAGTTGCGCTGGTAGAGTCAGTGACGGAACGACTGTCACCCCAACACCGCTTTCTACCATGGCCAAGATCGTTGTATGATCAGCGACTTCATAGGAAACATTTGGTGTAAGCCCAGCCTTGGCAAATTCCGCGCCAATCAACAAGTGACAGCCCGCCATGGGCATGAGAAACGATTCGCGGGCTAATTGCTCCAAGGTCAGCGCGGGCTCTTTTGCCAGGGGATGATTGGCTGGCACGACAGCCTGCAGGGCGTCTGTCGTTAGCAAAATTCCCTCCAGCTCGTCATCGGGCCACACATGAAAACCGACATCGACAACCCCCGAGACAATCCATTCTTTTATTTCTTGATAGCTTCCTTCATATAGCTTTGTTTGCATATGCGGATAGTGACTTTCTACCGACTTTAGCAATTTTGGCAGGATCTGAGCAGTTATGCTGGGAAAAGAAGCAATCCGGAGCGTTGCCTCCACATGCTCGTTTGATTCGGCAGCCACCTGTTTAATCAGTGAGACGTTTTCCAATATCGTCCGGGCAGAGGCGACGATTTTTTCGCCAGCTGCGGTCAGCTTAACACCGCTGCGATTGCGGGTGAACAAGGATATGCCGAGCTCTTTCTCCAGTGCGCCGATCGTATGACTGACACCCGACTGGCTTAAACCGATTTGCTCTCCTGCTCGTGTGAAGTTGCCAGTGTTGGTGACAGCCACAAGGACTTCCATTTGAAACAAAGTCATGGAGCTCTCCTTTCATGAAGTTTTTATCATGGTTGGTATGCGAAAGCTTCATTTTACAGCGCGGTTGCCTCATTTTATGATGAAAAGCAAGAGAAGCATTCGTTTAAGAAAAGGAGAGAAACAACCATGAATCATGTGAGCGTATATCATGTGGACGCGTTTACGAAAGAGCCGTTTGCAGGCAATCCCGCGGGCGTCATCCCGGAAGCAGGTACTTTGACTTTACAACAAATGCAGAAAATTGCCAATGAGTTGAATCTTCCTGAGTCTGCCTTTTTGATGCCATCCGACCATCCAGGAGCAGATTTTCGCATTCGCTACTTTTCTCCTTCGGTTGAGATCGATTTCTGCGGCCATGCGACAGTGGGTTCTGCTTGGCTATTGGCGACAGAACGCGGATGGTTGGAAAAGGGTAGCCGTATTGTGTTTGAGACAAACGTCGGTTTGATTCCTGTTCAATTGGTGAAGGAGGATGGCCAGTTACAGCGAGTGGAAATGACCCAAATCAAGCCTTCTGTGCAGGAGATTGAATTAGACAGCGAAGAGGTAGCGAGGCTGGTTGGCATAACATTGCCCGATCTGGATGATCGCTATCCGATGAAGCTCGCTTCCACTGGCAATAGGCATCTGCTCGTTCCGGTTCGCACTCGTCAGGCAATCGATGCAGCGCAGCCATTGCTTTCTTCGCTGGCAGAAATGAACAGGGAACACGGCATCACAACCACCCATTTGTTTACGTGGGATGCTCCTGAAGGCTATGACTTGTATACGAGGGATTTTGCGCCTGCGATTGGGATTGCGGAAGATCCGGTAACAGGTGCTGCAAACGGGGCACTGGCTGGCTATCTGGCATTGGAAGAGTTGATTCCTGCTGGCAAAGTAACGCAACTCGTCATAGGGCAAGGACATGCGATTGGTCGGCCAGGAAAGCTGTATGTAACGGTTGATCGATCTGGAGAGGAGCCTGTTATTCGTGTAGCGGGTGAGGCGCATTTGACGATTGCGGGACAGATGAGGGGATAAATAAGGAAAAGAGAAAGGCGTTCTTGTCTAAGAACGTCTTTTTTTGTCTTTATTTCCTGTTGATCCAATATAAGGAATTCATTATAATTCAAATTGTGTGTTTAAGGAATATTTCAATAATTTTACCTGTACTTATTTTCTTGCGGTTTTGAATCGGTATGGGGGAGGGAGTCTTAGAGATGAACAGTACATTCATCCGTTCCATTCGTATTTGTAACGTATTTATCCTACTCTCTTTACTGTTTTTGCAAATGGTTCCTGAGCAGGTGCGTGCAACGGAAAAAAGCAAAACATACTTGATTGGTTTCAAAGACAGTAAACGAACAAAAAGGAGCGCCATTCAAGGAACATCTGTGCAACAACTCAGCTCCAAAATTATGGTAGCTACCTTAACTGAAAGCGAGAGGGAGGAATTATCTCAAGATCCAAATGTAGCGTACATGGAGGAAGATAGTGACACTGAGTTGGCAGAGATCGACCTGGCAGAAAAACAGGAGATCCCTTGGGGAGTCGAGCACGTAGGAGCACTTCAGGCCCATAGCAAAAATTACGTGGGTAAAAATGTCAAGATAGGAATTTTGGATACAGGCATTTCTCGTCATGAAGATTTGAAAGTGAGTGGCGGCATTTCCTATGTAGAAGGTGAACCTGATTATGATGATGCCCACGGTCATGGTACCGCTGTGGCTGGGGTGATTGCCGGTAAAGACAATCATCTTGGAATTGTAGGAGTCGCACCCGAAGCGGAAATCTATTCGATCAAAGTTCTTGATGAAAATGGTCATGGCAAGTATTCGAGTATGATTCAGGGAATAGAATGGGCCATCCAAAATGGCATGAATATCGTCTCGATCAGTGCGGGTGGGGCCGTGGACAGTCGCGCATTGCATGACCAGATAAAAAGAGCAAATGAGCATGGAATTCTGGTCATTGCAGCAGCGGGCAACCGAGGTCTTGGGGAGGATACCCAATTGTTCCCGGCACAATATCCCGAAACGTTGTCGGTAGGTTCCGTTGATCGGGATAACCAGCGTGCTGATACCTCCAGTGTAGGAGCAGGTTTGGACCTGATGGCTCCGGGCGTGGACATTTTAAGCACTTCCCTTCACAAAGGATATGAATTGCGTTCGGGTACTTCTTTAGCTGCTCCTCACGTGGCTGGTGCCGCGGCCGTCAATTGGTCGAAGAAGGGAAAGGCAACCAACGATGAAGTCCGGGATATTTTGGTCGAGAGTGCAACACCTCTTGGGGAGCCACGTTTTTATGGCAAAGGGCTGGTGAACCTGGAAAAAGCTTTGGAGTTAGGGAATACAGATACTCTCGGGATTCAGGCGATTGAATCTTCTCCTAACGAGCTGGCTATTTCCGTAGGGCAAAGCTATCCATTGAAGATCAAGGCGAAGCTGACAGATGACACGACCAAAGACATTACCGAGGAAGCGAAATATGTCAGTAACGATGAAAAAATCGCGACAGTAAAGCCAACAGGACTGGTGACTGCGACTGGCATTGGTGAGACGCGATTGGTCGTAACGTTTGAAGACAAGACGATCGAAATCCCGGTAGTGGTTAGTGAAAATGTAGCTTTGACCCCACGTGGCGGTCTTGATAAGCCAGAAAATGGTGAATTAATTGTCGGTGCGTATGAGCTGAAGGGATGGTACCTAAATCCCGCAGGCGTTTCCCAAATCAGTATCATGGTTGATGGCATAAAGGTTGGGGAGGCAACCTATGGTGACCCCAGACCCGATATTGAGGCCAAGTATCCAGCGTATCAAAATGGAAACGCAGGTTTTCATTTTAACCTGGATACGAGAGAAATGAGTGTAGGTTTGCATACAATTACGCTTGCCATTCAAAACAAGAATGGTGAGCAGACAGTTATCGAAGGAAATACGTTCTATATTGGCAATAAACAGCCGGTAGAGGGTCTTCATGCAGATGTTTCCAAGCTGGAACTAACGGCCGAGAATACTCATCAGCTCGTTGTTTCTACGATTCTCGAAGATAAAACGCTAAAAGATGTCACGATGCTGGCTGAATACACTTCTTCGGATGAAAATATCGTAACGGTATCTCCAACTGGTTTCGTAAAAGCAACAGGAATGGGAACAGCGAGTGTGACGATTCGCTATGAAGGACAAACCATCACGATTCCTGTCACGATCCAGGAAAAAATCGCGCTCATACCGCGTTGGGAAGTAGAGAGTCCAGCCGATCACTCTACAATGACGGGAGCCTCTCTCATTAAAGGCTGGTATTTAGATCCGGCAGGTGTAGCAAAGATCGAGGTTCATGCAGATGGGAAATTGGTCGGGGAAGCTCTTTACGGGCAATCGCGACCGGATATCGCGCAGGCGCACCCGGCTTATCAAAATGCTACTTCTGGTTTTCAGTATTTTTTGGATACGGCCCAAATGACGGAAGGGCAGCACACCATTACGGTGATGGCTGTTAATCAGGAAGGCAAAGAGCAAGTCCTGGCAGAACGTCCCGTGTCTATCGAGCGTGCACAACCAGCCAAGAGTATAGCTGCAAATGTAAGCAAGGTCGAACTATCACAAGGGAATACACAGCAGCTTACCGTTTCGGCTGTTTTGGAAAATGACCAAATCAGAGATGTAACTAGAGAAGTGAAGTACACCCTCGAGGATTCTACAGTTGCCAGCATCTCCAATCACGGAATCATCACGGGTCTTCGGATCGGACAGACCACGGTGATTGTCGACTACCAGGGACAAGTGCTGACGATACCGATCTCGGTAAAAGCTGCTGCTGGAGTGTCCCAAGGGGGATTGGACAGTCCTCTCGACAATGCGACGATTAGCGGAGTCTACCCTGTAACAGGCTGGTTTATCGCCTCAAGCGGCGTCTCGAGCATTGAGGTGTTGGTGGATGGCGTTGTAATCGGGGAAGCCACGTATGGAGTTCCGCGTCCCGAAATCGAGATTATGGATATTTCTTTACCAGGTAGCAACGTTGGATTTCATTACAGCCTCGACACAGGCCTTTTCCAGAAAGGAAAGCATACCATTTCTGTTCGCGGAACAGCCAAGGATGGCAATCAAACGATGCTGGGGTCAAGAACCGTACAGATGGTTGAATTACTCCCGGCCATCGGATTGCACGTAGATATCACCGAGTTGCAGCTTTCTCAAGGAAAGACACATCCACTCACTGTCAAAGCAGAATTGGAGGATCAGAGCAAGCAGGATGTGACCAGGCTAGCCATATATACCGTAGAAGATCCATCTGTTGCAAAAGTGAGTCCAGACGGCGTAGTTACGGCTCTGGCGCAGGGCAATACGAGTCTTACGATCAAATACGGAAATCAGAATATCAAGACACCAATCGTCATTACAGCAGCAGAAGTACGAAAGGCAATCGGCGAAATAGAAACGCCAGCAAATGACGCGATTATCAATGGAACGTATACGATAGCGGGCTGGTTTTTGCATCCTTCTACGCCTACTCGTTATCAGGTCGTCCTTGATGGAAAAGAAGTCGGACAAGCCAATTCAGGAATAGCACGACCTGACATTGCCCTGCTGCATCCAGACTATAAGAATACGCATGCTGGATTCAGCTATACGGTGGATTTGTCCGAGTTGCAATCCGGCCATCACACGGTGACTGTTGTAGTGACGGATAGCGAAGGAAAACAGTACCCGTTGCCAGAGAAAAGCTTCGTGGTTGGAGAAGTAGCTGCGGCGGATAGTTTGAAGCATACGGAAACGGGCATTAGCTTGGCAAAATCGTCGATGCAGAAGCTACAAATTACCGCAACTACCGCTGGTCAAAGTCCAAGAGATGTGACTGCGCATGCCGTATATTCGTACGAGAATGCCAATGTGATCCACGTGAGTCCACTGGGGATCGTCACAGGACTCGAAGTAGGAATGACCAAGATTGTTGTCAGTTATGGAGGTCAGACCCTAACCATTCCAGTGGTTGTGACGGAAACAGATTCTGGCCCACTGGTTGCAAAAGGACAAATCGACATTCCGATAGACAAAGCAGAAATTGGAGGAACCACAACGATTCAGGGATGGCTTCTTGATCCCGATGGTGTAGCCAAAATAGAAGTGTTGGTGGATGGGCAGCTACAAGGAACAGCCGTATATGGCGGACCTCGTCCTGACATTTTCACCCTGTATCCGCGGTATGAGAATCCAAATGCAGGATTTCAGTATCTGCTCCATACAATGAGCTTCAATGAAGGCGAGCACAAAATAACTGTACGAGTAACCAACAAAAAGGGAGTAGAAAGTCTCGTCTTCGATAAAGAAGTAACAGTTGGCCCCGTAACAGGGATTACTACCAATCTCCCCAAAATTGATCTTGAGAAAGAAAAGACCGTTTCTCTCACTGTGGTTGCCTCTTATCGGGACAAGAGTACGAAGGACGTAACAGGTGCAGTCACCTACGCGATTCAAGACCCAGCCATTGCAAAAGTAGACGCTACTGGTGTGATAACGGGTCTAGCGCCAGGGAATACCGTTCTGTCCGTCACTTATGCTGGCATTGTTCAGCAAGTGCCTGTTCATGTGAAGGGCGGCGCTTTGATGGCGACAGGTGCGATTGATGCTCCAGGAGAGAATGAACAGATTAGTGGAAGCTATAACCTAACAGGCTGGTTCATGACCTCCGGTGAAGTGGAAAAAATCGAAGTGTTAATGGATGGCGTTGCGTTGGGTGAGGCGAAATATGGACTGGATCGCCCGGATATTTTGCGAATGTACACAGAGGCACCTCCTGTAAAACCAGGTTTTTCGTATCTTTTGGAAGTGAATGATCTGGACTTGGGACAGCATCAGCTGACTGTAGTGGTTACGGAAAAAGACGGGAAACAGACCAGCATGGAAAAGGCGATCACGATTGTGAAGCCGATTCACGACAAATACACCTATTGGCTGCAATTTTCAGATCAGCAGGGCAAGGACAATTGGTCTTACCAAGAGGTGTCAGGGGATCGTCATGCTGATTTGACGTGGAACAAGCAAACAGAAGAATGGAAGAGTCATCACGATACGGCCATCGGGAATACATGGATAAGAGTTGGCAGCTCAAACCCTGTCATCAAATGGGAAGCGCCACGATCAGGAAAAATACAGGTTAGCGGTTGGATTTCCAAAATTCAAATCGATGAGGGCGATGGGGTAAACGTCCGATTGCTGAAAAACGATGAACAAATTTGGCCGTCCACTGGCTGGCAATCTATCGAATTCAACGATGAAATTGGTGTGGAAATTCAAGAAGAACTTGAGGTAGAGCAAGGAGATGCGCTCTTGTTTCAAGTGGATCAAAAAGAAAGCAGCCTCGGGGATTTACTTAAATGGACACCTGAAATTACGTACGTGAGCAACGCCGTTAACGATAATGCGTCTCCCCAAATTTATTTGACCTCTCCCGCTGTGGGAGCAGCAGTCTCTATCGTTGATGGCAAAGATGTTGTCGCGATATCAGGTTTTGCCATGGACCCGAATATAGGAGATCAGGTAAACATTTGGTACCAGCTGGATGATGAAGATCCACAAGAGTTGACGAGATTTACGGCTTCGGAAAAGCACCAACCATTTTTGTTCAACCTACCCACCCATCACCTAAAGCCGGATGTTTTGTATTCTCTTCGGGTCTGGGCAGTCGATCAAAAATCAGGAAGATCACTCAGTGAAAAAGTAGACTTCACTTTGGACATGAGAGCGCAAGCCGAAAAGGAAGACATTGTGGTTGTCGCAAAGTGGACATCTCCGAAGGATGGAACCGAAATTTCAAAAGGAGAAAAGGTTTCACTGACTTGGGATTACGCAAGCTACGGTGGGCACTCCAGTAAAATCGAATCGCAAGAATTGCTCATTTATATTAGCGAAGGTGGGCATGTCACCTCAACGATCCGCGAAAAATTGACAGGCACAGCACGTTCCTACGTGTTTGATACAAGTGTGATCGAGAAAAATGCCCGAGTGGAAGCACGAATTCGCTCGATTATGCCGAAGACGCCTGCTTATGTTTATGGCGGCACTGCGAAGTTGAATTTCAGTGTTCTGGCTGCCAATCAAGCACCGGTCGTATCCAGTACGGAGTTTGTCACCTTGGACAGAGGGCTTACAGGAACCATCAACTATACACTCAATGAAAATGATGTCACGGACAAAATCGTTTCGACAAAATTACGAGTAGGTTTCACACCAGGTGGAAACGAGCTTGGTGAAAAAGAGGAGCTGATCCCGGAGGCTTCCCAGAACAGACAAGTTGTGAGCAGGTACTCCTTCCCCCTTGCAAAAGAGATGCTGCACCAGACCATTTACTGGACAGTGCAGGCGCAGGATAACCGGGGAGCTTGGACACCAGCGGTTAACTATTCCGTTCGACTGGAAGAAGCACTTCCGAAAATCGTGATCTACACGCCGGTTGCCAAGAGAGTGATGGACCTTGATGACATCTTTATATTGGATGGAACATACACGAAGCTTACTTCTGGAGAAACGATTGAAGCCAAAGTGTCCTCCTCTCATTCCGCCAAAAAATTCACAACAACAGGAACAACCGGTCAGTGGGAGCTGAATTGGACGGGGAGGGAAATCGGATCGGGCACGTATGAAAATATCCAGGTGACAGATCCGACTGTAGTCTATTACTACGGAAGCTTAACGGTGGAAGACAAGCCGGATGCACCAAGCATCGTTAACGCAGAGGCAGAAACCAATTCACTCAAAATCTATTGGAGTCCGTCTGTAGGTGCCATTGACTACGGCATCCAGATCGATGGCGGTGGTATCAAAAAAGTGGGCGATGTTACCAGCCATACGATCACGGGCCTTCAGCCTGCGCGTGTGTATACCATCAAACTTTGGGCGTATACTTCAGCCGGGATTAGCAGTTACAGCAGTTCGATTACGGTTGAAACGAAACCAGCAGAAAGCAATTTTAATGGAATGGTCGAGAACAGCCCGGTGCGGATGTATTTCCCTGCAAATGAGGCGAAATACATGAAAATCGTTGCCGGAACAAATGGAGCGTATTCATTCACGTTAAACAACGATTCGGGTTTACCAGCAAATGCAACTATCTCCGTCTATAAAGCGGCCAGCTTGCAGGCACATGAGGAGATTGCGGCGGGAGCGAATGGAAGAGTCAACCCCGTGTTTGTTGCAGGAAAAACCTATTATGTAAAAATTGTCGCTAATGATTCTATTTACGCTACGCTTCTGGCAAAGCCAGGGGGAGAGGCTTTTACCTTCAACCAACCAAAGGAAATTACGCTTCAGCCCGGTCAAACAGTAGAGATGATCATGAATACAACCATTCCTGGCAAGTATCGTATGATGACACAATTGAAAAACCAAACAAATAAATATCCGGTTGTCACGGTACTGTCCAATGGAAATGCCGTAACACCAAAAGAAACGCCAACTCCTTCAGAAATCAATTATGAGCTGGGGATGGGCAGCTACACGATCAAATTGAGCAATACCGAGAGTGATCCAGTGAGTGTTTCCTTTACCGTTTTTGCTCCCCTCCCTGGTGGGACTCTTTATGAGTACGTTTACGATCAAAACAATCGGATTAAGGCGATTAAAGAAAATGGCGTAGAATCCGTCACCTTCATTCATGATGAAAATGGAAACATGTTAAAAAGTGTCAAGCATGCAGTGACGCTTCCACCAAAAGGAACCGTACTACATGTGGATCAGGAGAAGGTGGAGGTACGAGCTGGTAGCACGCGACCGATTAAGGTCACAGCAACACTGGAGGACGGCAGTACGCTGGATGTAACAACACAAGGCCTTTACTCGGTGGTAGATTCTCGGGTTGGATTTATCGTGAAAGGCGTTGTGCATGGGATGAATCCTGGAACAACAGAGGCCAGGGTGTTTTACGGCGGACAGTTTAAAACGATAACGATTACGGTTGTACCCTAATCCATGTTCATGCAGTCCCCCCTTCGCATCATGGGGGGACGAATATCTCTAACGGAGGCATTATGAAACATTTTTCCATAAAATCACTCATGATCGTTGTGCTTTGCCTTGCATTATGCACAACGATGTTGCCGCTTGGAACGACGTTCGCAAATGAATCCTCCCCCGTGTCCATCTCTCATGTAACCTCAGGTGAGAAAGCAGTAACACCAGACACGGCAATCGAAGAGATTCAACAATCCATGGGCGAGTCAATCACCAATGACAAAGGAGAAGTAAAAAATCCAATCGAGTACACGGAAACGGATATTTCTTCGCTTACATGGACGCAGCTAGAGACTGACACTGTTTTTGACATTCATCGCAGTTTTGACAGAGCATTGTTAAAATTCGCAGCCTATTTCTATTCCGAGCTGCTGCAATTACTAACAGCAGAAGAACAAGAAGAAGTCAAACGTCTTTCCTCTGAGCAGATTATCACCCAATTCGAGAATCTGAGTCAGGAAAGCAAAGACCTCTTGCAGCGGTTAACTCCTCTCGTTTTATCTAAAATCAATGAATTGAAACAACTGGAAGAACAGATGGAGGTCCAATCCACTACTCCACCCCCGGTAAAATACACCGAAAAGGATCAGGAGTTTCGTTTTGCTCGTTCAAAAACAGAGCAATCCGTCGATGATCTATACCGTGCTGCGAACCTGGTCGAGCAAGATCTCTACTTGCCAGGAAAGCATGGACTGGATCTGGACATAAAACGCAGATACCACTCCCTGAGCAGTAAAATCAGTGCGCCAAGCTGGGATGAGGACTTTTCCAAGAATGAAGCACTGAAGTCCAATGAGAAATTTGCAACCGGCTGGGATTTTAATATGCCCAGATTGGATATTGTCACCCGGGAGCAGGCCGTAACGGTAAGGGACGACCCCTATAATCCAGGTCAACAAATTTACTCTACCAAAGTAGACAAAGATCCATCGAGTAATCGGTATTACATTACTTTAGAGGACGGCACATCTTTAGAATACCGGTTCAACAAGTTTGTGAATTATCCGTATCAAGACATCTTCTTCACGATTGACGATGTGAATCGGAAGTACACGCTGCATTACCGCAATTTGAAGTACGAGTTTGATGTCACGTTGGGAACGGTCGTCAAATCCAATATTTATGGGGACACGATCAAGTACAACCTGAATAGCGATGGAGAGCCGGTGAGCATAGAAGACAGTGTCGGCCGTTATGTGGTGCTGAAACGAAAGCAAAACGACACCACGCAGGATTTGATTGTCTACAAAGACAAGACAGAGACCACCGTACTCAAGCACATTCGCTACCATTTTGAACGAAAGCTCGCATTGAGCGGTTACCATCAGCTTGTTCGCGTAGAAGTCCTGCCGACAGCAGGGAGCGGAAGCAGCGCATATACAGTGGCCCGGTATGCCTATCATGATCCCAAAACAAAGGGCATTGCCTATTTCAATTTAAACAAAAACTATACGCTGGAAAAGCTGCCTACAGATCAAGCCCTACAGGATTCAGCGAAGTTCTGGGAGTCCGATGTAGCGAAACGCTCGGAAATCGATTACTTGCTCATGCAAGAAGCGTTTTATCCCTTGCAGGGCTTAAAAATCAATTACGATTACCGCCCCTATCAATTAGGTCAAACTACCTTCAATGACGGACTCGTACGAATTTTTCAAGACAAGCATGCCTTGAGCTATGTATCCTACCATCCTGTCAATAAAGTATCGTACAGCTATACACAGAAAACACCGAGCGGTACAAATACGTATAAGCTGGAAAAGAGCTATACAGATAACGGCAATTTCCGTGAGGTATGGAAGGTGCCAAAGGAAAAGCTGCCCAGATTGAAGAATTTTGCGGATCGACATGGGGATACCATTCATGTCACCGAATCAGAGGCATCCCGTTACACGAAGAATTCCATTTACAAGGTCAATCAAGACGGAAATCCTTTGCTGAGAAGTGAGAAAACGACAGGCATTAGTAAAGGCGGAACAAATGTATCTGGCGCGAAGTACCGGGTCGAGTATAATCCCACTACCTACACGACCTACGCCTACTCCGGTCGGAATACAAAGCCGACGTATCAGTACGTTTTTCTCGAACCGACTTCGTCCGTTAGCGATCTGGATGTGTACAATCACTACCTGAAAGACCCGAATGTTTCCAAGCGTGCTCAGTATGCTGCCAAGATCAACAATTACGCACAAGAGACGTATTTGGAATACAACCATTATGGACAACTGATCAAGCAGATTGCGCCAGACGGGATTATGAGTACATGGACATATGATGAGGTGGCGCTGAATCCATGGGGCTTCCGGACCTTCTCCGTATTGAAGGCAGCCCGAACGCAATCTACGACAGCATCCGGTGATCCTTACTATTCGAATACCACCTTTGAGTACAACGATCAATATTTGCTTCGGAAGGAAACGGAGATCAACTCGTTCCCTGCCAATTTAATCAATACACCCAAGAGTCAATCGGTTGAACGGACCTACGAGTACACAAACAAACAGCTTTATTCGATAACGGAGAACTTTGGCGGAGGAAAAACACGGACGCAGACCTTTACCGCTTATGATCAATACGGAATTCAGCCTACGCAGATCGCACTCGCCGGAGTGGAGCTGGAAAGCGGAAAATCGGATGTGCTGAATTTTTCCTACGAAATCGATGACAAAGGCCAAATCAAAAGTCAGACCTATCCGAACGGAAGCAAGGCTACCTATGAATACGATGAGTTAGGAAGACCTCTTTCGGAGACTTTTCATAATCAAGGCGCAAAACGAAGCATTACGTATGTCTATCGGGACGGCGAAGCTTCTGGGGCGACGACAGAGGGACCGGGCATCGTGGAGAAAATTGCACCGGATTCATCGAAGCTCATCACCTACTACACCCCATATGGAGATACGGCCTATCAAGAGCAGGTAGGCACAACAGGTACGAAACGTCCCTTGGTAGAAAACGAGTTCACGCCGGATGGGTTAGAGGTTAGCCGCATGGTTCCTTTTGGGAAGCAGGGGGAAAGCACCTCGTATCTGTATGACTGGGATGGCTTTTTGTATCAAACGACGAATGCACTTGGAACTACCAAGAATCATCGAAACAATGCCTACTCGGATGGATCGAAATATTTGCCGCGCTTGACGGAACAAACGCTCTCTCCCAATGGGCTCATCGTAACCACCTATCGCGACTTGTATGGAAGAGTGGAGAGCACAGAGGAGACGACCCAAAGTGGCAGTCACCATCGCGAGACAAACTATCAGACTGATCGATTCGGGAAAGTAACCCATAAAGAAATCTCTGACGGCAAGACTTCCCAAGCGTGGAGTATGCGCTTCGATCATAACGACAATCTCGTATATTTGCAGGACCCGGAAAATAACGTAAACGTATATGGCTACGATACGCTAGGCAATCTCACCAGTGTTCTGGAAAATGGCACGACTACGGCAGAATATACCTACAATAGCTTGGCATGGAAGCTCTCCGAGAAGAATCCGGAAACGAGAGCAGAGACGTACACCTACGATAAAAGCGGTCTTGTGAAGAGCTACAAGGACAAAAACGGCGTCACGTTCAACTACGACTATTCGCCTTTCCATGAACTGACGAAAGTTTCTTCTGGTACAGCCTTCTATGAAGAGCGCGTGTACGATCCACAGTCTGGTCTACTTCTGAGCGAAAATAATCACATCGGAAACTCTATCAGCTATGGCTACGATGGATTCCATCGGAAGAATCGCCAGACGATGATGGGCAAAGACTACCAGCTTCTTTATTCAGACAATGACGATTCGGTAGATACACTTGTATACCCTGCACGAAGTGCGGTATCTGGTTCTGCCCCATCTCTTAGTGTCGGGTACACCTATGACAACGCGAACAGATTGAATTCGGTGGCGATTCCAGGAGTCGGAACGACCACGTACACGTACGATATCAGCAACACAGGTGAAACCAATGCTGTATCGTATCCGGGACAACCGACAGCGATGCAGCAATCGGTCAGCTCATTCGGTGAAAAAACAGCCTTGAATCACGCGGACGGCTGGAACGAGACAAACGGCTACGATCTGTTTGGGAATATCACGAGTCAAAAGCGCTCCGGTACGAATTATGGATTGTTTGTGTACGACAAGCTTTCCCGGATCAAGGAAGAATCGGTTGAAGGAAACGTTAAGCAGTATGCCTATGATAAGCGCGGCAACCGCCAAGTGTATGCCAATGCTCCTGGTAATATCTTAAGTTCCTATGAAATGAAGCACGATTTATTTAATCGTTTGCAGGAGTATAAGGACGAGAAAGGGACGACGACGTACACGTATTATCCAGGTGGACTGCGGGCGACGAAGCAACAGACTGGTAGTGTGACGGATACGACCAATTACGTTTACCTGAATGGGCAAGTCATTGAAGAGCTCACGCAGGATGGCAGGGTCAAAGCGCGGAATGTGTTTGGTAACCAGTTGATTTGGAGGAAAGACTACGCGGCGAATCTTGAAGGTACCTACTATTACAACAGCCACGGGGATGTTGTTAAGCTCAAAGACCCGAACGGCAACGTCCTGAATACGTATGACTATGACATTTGGGGTAACTTGATCGCGGATAAGGTCAAGGAGACGATGTCTAACCCGTTTACGTATGCGGGGGAGATGTTTGACAAGGAGAGCGGGTTTTACTACCTGCGTGCCCGGTATTATGATCCGAAGATAGGGAGGTTTATCTCGGAGGATACGTATAAAGGGCAAGTGGATAATCCATTGTCGATGAATCGGTATACGTATACGCATAATAATCCGTTGAGGTTTGTTGATCCGAGCGGTCACGTCGTTGAAGAAGGAACGGGCGGAATCGGTGGCTTTACATCACAAAAAGCAGAGTACATGCATTGGGCAGGGGTTGCTGCAAGGAAGGCATACGAACAGGGGATAGAGCCAGAAGATGCAGTAAGAATGTATGTACCAACGCATTTACAGGAGGAAGTTCTTTCGACAGCTGTCGTAACATTTAATACTGCGGTTTGGGTGAATCATGGAGATGCTCCCGATTTAGGATTGGCAGCTTCTACCACCGGTGCATTAGCAGCGGGGACGTTGAAAAATACGTCTAAAGGGATGGGGAAGGTTTCCGGTATGCCACCTATCGTTCAATCTCGAATAAATATCAGTAATGATGGATGGAAGCATGTTGTAGACAGGCATTTTTCAAATAAGAATGCTTCAAAGTTCACAATAACACAGGACGAACTTCGCTCACTTTTATCCAGCAAAGATATAGTAAAATCATCAGTAGTAAGAAGTATCGACAGCTCAGAAGGAGTTCGATACGTAAGAGTGGTCACATTAGACAAGTCAATTGGACTGGATAAATTTAATAATTTCAAGCCCACTTCTACAATGACTATTCTAACTGATAAGCATGGTAATTTGGTAACAGCATTCCCTGGGTTGCTAAAATAGTTAGTGAAATGAGGGTGAAACGTGAAATTAATTGGGAGTAAATTGGAACAAGAAATAAGGGAGCAACTTAATAAATCGAATCAATCACTATTTAAGAGTGAAGAGAAACGAAGACTACTTGAAGTGATTAAAAGTTCATATCCGGAAATGAATACAGCTTATATTGTTCATTGGATACCCGAGCAAGGGGAAGATATTTATAAGATTTTAATTAACGATAGCATTATCGCAGAAGTTGAATTAGATCGCTATAACGAGCTTGAACCAATTGTTGCAACTAAAACGATTACGCAATATTTACAAGGCCTTAGTAAACAGTGTCGAATTACGTTAGCGGTTGCTCTTGATTTGGCGAAGCAAGACTTAAAGAATGTGGAATAGGCTGGACCGAAAGACCGTACAAAACTGAAAGGCAATAAAAATGTATTGAAGCATGGTCAGCATTTTGGGATGCAATTACTGGTTTAGTTGAGTTACTTGAAAGAATGGTATTTAAGGGGTGGGGATAATTTATTGACTAATCTCCCAGTTGGTGCTGATATTCTAAAAAAGAGACTGGAAGATATGAATATACAATACCCAAATACTTTCGTTGAAATTGAATATACGTAACACCAGACCCAAACGAGTAATCTAAGCTCGCTTGGGTCCTTTTTTGTCTATCTCAGAATCTATCTGCTAATGAACATGAACTGCTCTAGGTAGTAGGCCATTAGAGCAAGACTGACCTGCAAGTCAAAAAAAACATACTCTAACTTGGAAATCCCTTCTGCTATTCAGCAATATTGGCTGACTAGTAATTTGTTAGTCAAAACATATTGGTAAGTTCCTATTGATCCAATATCAGGAATTCACTATAATTCAAAATGCTGTTTAGGTAAAATTTACATTTTTTATTTGCACTTATTTTTAGGAAGGAGATGAAGAGTAACTGGCTGGCTTGAAATATTTTTAAAAAGGAATGATACCAAAGCTCAACACAATTATGACAAGGAGTTACAGGAATGAACCCTAGATTCATCCGCTCAATCAGTCGTTTCAATGTATTCCTACTGCTAGCTTTATTGTTTTTGCAACTTATCCCAGAGCACGCTATCGCAAGCGCTAGTAGTAAAACGTATTTAATTGGTTTTAAAGAAAGCAAGAAAACAAAAGTGAGGGCGATTCAAAGATCATCTGTCCAGCAACTTAGCACGAAAGTGATGGTTGCTCAATTAACAGAGAGTGAAATGGAGGTAATGTCTCAGGACGAGAATGTAGCCTATATTGAGGAAGATAGTGAAATAGAGTTAGCAGAAACAAACAGAACAGAAAAGCAGGAAATTCCGTGGGGGATTGAGCACATAGGGGCAAATCAAGCTCACGAAAAAAATTACAAAGGCCAAAACATCAAAATTGGAATTATTGATACAGGTATATCCAATCATGAAGACCTCCAAGTAAAAGGAGGCATTTCCTATGTAGAAGGAAAATCAGATTTTGATGATGAGCACGGGCATGGAACTGCGGTGGCTGGTGTTATCGCTGGTAAAGATAATGATGTTGGAATTGTTGGTGTTGCGCCAGAAGCTGAAATCTATGCCATCAGAGTCCTTGATGAAAAAGGTCACGGTACATATTCCAGCATGATTCAGGGGATTGAATGGGCGATACAGAATGACATGAACATCGTTTCCATTAGTGCTGGTGGTAGAATTGACAGTCAAGCGCTACACGACCAGATAAAAAGAGCGAATCAACAAGGGATACTGGTTATTGCAGCAGCAGGCAATCGAGGAATGGGTGAGGATACCCAGTTGTATCCTGCGAAATATGCTGAGACATTGTCCGTCGGTGCGATAAATCAGGACAATCAACGGGCTGACTTTTCAAGTGTTGGTAGTGGGTTAGACCTGATGGCTCCTGGCGTTGATATTCTAAGTACGTCTCTCCATGGAGACTATGAGCAACGTTCAGGCACTTCTTTAGCAGCTCCTCACGTAACCGGTGCAGCAGCTGTTATTTGGTCGAAAAAGGGTGGAGCCACCAATCGCGAAGTGCGTGATAGTTTAGTCGAGAACGCAACACCTTTAGGGGAATCACGTTTTTACGGAAAAGGGCTTGTAAACCTAGAGAAAGCGCTGGGACTAGGGGATGAAGACTCCGCAGAGATTACCTCACTGGAATCGACGCCGAACGAATTGCGACTTTCCGAAGGTGAAAATTATCAACTGAAGATTACGGCGAACATGACAGATGGCAACACCAGAGATGTCAGCAAAGAAGTTACGTATACGAGCAAAGATGAAAAAATTGCTACGGTTACATCTTCAGGGTTCGTCACAGGAAGTGGAATAGGAGATACGCAACTGATCGCTGAGTTGGGTGACAAGACGATTGAGATTCCGATAGTCGTGACGAAGAGAGCTCCTTTGATACCAATAGGGGGGCTCGACACCCCCGAAAAAGGCGAGTTAATCAGTGGTACGTATACCATTAAAGGATGGTATCTCCATCCAGACGGGGTATCGAAAATCAGTATCCTGATTGATGGTACGAATGTGGGAGAGGCATCTTATGGCGACCCGAGACCAGATGTTGAAGCGAAATATCCATCTTATCAGAATAGCAATGCTGGATTTCACTATCAACTGGACACTGGGAATTTAACGGCAGGCACACATAGCATTACGGTGGAAGTTCAAGATACGAATGGACAACAAACCGTCATTGATGGAGCGACATTCTACATTGGTGACGTGGAGCCGTTGAATGGTCTGCATGCTGATGTAACCAAGCTGGAACTAACGAATGAAGGTTCCCATCAGTTGGTGGTATCTACTGTTTTAGAAGATAACACCCTGAAAGACGTTACAAGTCTTGCAGAATACGGTTCATCAGATGAAAGTGTCGTAGCAGTAGACGCTACTGGGCTTGTAAAAGCAACGGGGTATGGAACGGCGATTGTGACCATTCGATATGAAGGTCAATCAATCACGATCCCCGTTACGATCAAAAAGGATGAGCCACTGATACCGCGTTGGGATTTAGAGGCGCCAACAAGTAATTCCATGATGACTGGCGTCACACTCATCAAAGGCTGGTACCTGGATCCATCAGGTGTTTCCAAGATAGAGGTTCATTTTGATGGAACAGTAGTGGGGGAGGCTTCTTATGGGCATACCCGACCTGATATTGAATCCTCGTATCCACAATATCAGAATGCTAAAGCCGGATTTGAGTACTCCTTAGACACAACGCAGCTAATGGAAGGGCAGCACTCGATTAAGGTAACGGCTGTCAATAAAGACGGCGCTGAACAAGTTCTGGCAGAGCGAGCTGTTTTCATCGGTCGTGCTGAACCGGCAACAAGTATTGTGGCAAATATAAGCAAGGTAGATTTGATACAAGGGAATACACAGCAATTATCCATTTCTGCTGTTTTACTGAATCAACAAACGAAAGATGTGACGAGAGAGGCTCAATACACGATTGAGAATCCTGCGATCATTAGCCTTTCAGATAAAGGTATCGTTACGGGAATTGAAGTCGGTCAAACCAATATCATCGTGAAATACCAGGAACAAACGCTTACGATACCTGTTTGGGTCAAAGCAGCAGGGGCTCTGGCTCGGGGAGGCATTGACAGTCCCGCAGAAAATGCATTAATCAGCGGTGTTTACCCTGTCACAGGCTGGTTTATTGACTCTACTGGTGTTGAAAAGATTGAAGTACTGGTCGATGGAGCCGTAAGTGGTGAAGCAACCTATGGCATTTCTCGTCCGGAAATAGAAATTATGGATGCTCCCAAACCGGATGGAAACGTAGGGTTCCACTACAATCTCGATACAGGGAAATTGCGGGAAGGCACACATACTCTTTCTGTTAGAGGAACAGGAAAGGGTGGAAATCAGGTAATGCTGGGGAACAGAACGATTCAAGTCGTTACCTTGCTACCAGCAATAGGATTAAAGGCAAACGTTACAGAGCTAATCGTTCCTCAAGCAAAAACACATCAAATGACTGTCATGGCGGTATTGGAGGATCAGAGTAGTCAGGATGTAACCAAGTTGGCTCTATACAACATAGAGAATTCTTCTGTCGCAAAGGTGAGTACAGATGGCTTGGTCACGGCTCTAGCCCAAGGAAGTACGAGTCTCACCGTAAAATATGGGGATCAAAGTATCAGCATTCCTATTACCGTTACGGAAGCGGAAGCACTTAAAACCTTGGGAGAGATAGAAACGCCTGTAAATGGTGCTACTGTTAATGGCACCTATACGATTTCAGGCTGGTTTTTACATCCTTCTGCTATCTCAGACTATAGGGTTGTCATTGACGGGGTAGAACATGGGAAAGCAAAATCGGGCCTTGCTCGACCGGATATTGCCCTGCTTCATCCGGAATATACAAATACGCAAGCAGGATTCAGCTATACCGTTGATCTGAACGAGCTGCAACCGGGTAATCATACCGTTTCTGTGATCGCAACGGATAGCGAAGGAAAGCAACATCCACTACCAGAAAGAAATTTCGTGATTGGAAAAATTGCTCCAGCCATTAGTCTGCAAAATACAGAACCAACTATTAGCGTAGCAAAAGACGCTATGCAGAAACTGCAGATTACCGCCAGTTTTGAGGGTCAACAATCAAGGGACATTACAGGGGAAGCTGTTTATACAATAGAAGATCCGAATGTCGTATATGTCAGTCCGCTGGGAATCGTAACAGGGCTGAAGGTTGGAATGACAAAGATTCATGTGAATTACGGGAATCAGTCATTGGTGATTCCAGTTGTTGTCACAGAATCAGAAGCAGGCTCGCTTGTTGCCAAAGGGCAAATGGATATCCCAAAAGAGGGCACAGTTATTGGTGGAATCACAACCATACAGGGATGGATTTTGAATCCAAGCGGTGTGTCCAAAATCGAGGTTCTAGTGGATGGACAATTGCAGGGAACCGCTGTTTATGGCGGACCTCGTCCAGATATTTTCGCCATGTATCCACTCTACCAGAATGCAAATGCTGGTTTTCAGTATCTACTGGATACGTCCTTGTTTGCGGAAGGGAATCACAAACTGACCATAAAAGTAACGGATAAAGCGGGCGCGGAGAGTCTCGTGCTGGAAAGTAACATCATCATTGGTCCCGTTACGGGAATCACAGCTAATTATTCCGAAGTTACTTTAGAAAAAGACAAGAGCGTAGCATTCACGGTCGTTGCATCTTATCGAGATAAGAGTACCAAGGATGTAACGGGAGAAGCGACCTACACGATCGATAATCCATCTATCGCCAAAATAGATGCAACAGGACTACTAACCGGGCTCTCATCAGGAAGTACAGTGCTTACCGTGTCTTATGTTGGCATAGTCAAGCAATACCCTGTCACTGTAAAAGGCGACGTCTTGGTAACAGGGGGCGCCATTGACACCCCGCAAGATAACGAACTGATCAGTAGGAATTACAACATGACGGGATGGTTCGTTTCTTCTGGTGAAGTGGAGAAAATCGAGGTTTTGATGGATGGAGATAAGCTGGGCGAGGCGAAATATGGGCTTGAACGACCAGATATGAAGCGCAAATACCCAGACGCACCACATCTAAAACCAGGCTTCTCCTATCTGTTGGAAGTTGACCAGATGGAAGTAGGGGAACACCAATTACAGGTGCTGGTCACAGAAAAAGACGGGAAGCAAACCAGTATGGAGAAGACTATCACAATTGTTGAACCCATACACGACACGTATGCTTTTTGGCTGCAATTTTCTAATCAGCAAGGACAGAACAACTGGTCCTATCAGGAGGTAAGCGGAGATCGCTTCACGGACTTGGAGTGGGACAAAGCTGCCGAGGAATGGAAGAGTAATCAAAACGAGACGGCAATCGGAAACACGTGGATAAAAGTCGGGAGCTCAGATCCTGTCCTGAAATGGAAGGCACCGCGTTCAGGACGAATTCACGTTAGCGGTTGGATTTCCAAAATCCAAGTGGAAGAGGGAGACGGAGCCAACGTCCGACTACTGAAAAATGATGCTCAAATTTGGCCGTCCTCAGGCTGGCAATCGATTGACTTTAACGATGAGATTGGTGTGGAAATTCAGGAGGAGCTTTCGATTGAAGAAGGAGACGCACTGATTTTTCAAGTCAACCAGAAAGAAAACAACATTGGGGATCTTCTAAAATGGACACCTGAAATCACCTACATAACGACCGAGGTGAACGATAATTCTGCTCCCCAAGTTTATTTGATTTCACCCGTGGTAGGGAAGGCTGTCACTACTGTTAATTCAGAGGATGTCATCATCATATCAGGGATTGCGATGGATCCGAACATCGGAGACCAAGTTCATATTTGGTATCAGCTAGATGAAGAAGATCCTCATGAACTGACTCGTTTTACGGCGTCTGAGAGCGCAAATGAATTTTCGTACAACTTGCCCATCAGCAATTTGAAACCAGATCATCTCTACTCACTTCGTGTCTGGGCAGTCGATCAGAAATCCAGTAAATCTCTCGTCGAAAAAGTCGATATTAGCTTGGATATGAGAGCGCAAGCTGAAAAGGACCCGATAACCATTTCTGCGAATTGGAAATATCCGAAAGATCGAGCAGAAATACCAAAAGGGCAGTCGATTACGTTGGATTGGGACTACTACAACGGTAAAGGGTATCCAAGTTATATAGCCTCGCAAGAATTAATCATTTATATCAGCGAGGGCGGGCATGTCACTTCTACAAAACGGGAGAAATTAACAGGTACAGCCCGTTCTTATGTATTTGATACAAGCTTTATACAAAAAAACGCCCTCATTGATGTGCGCCTAAAAGCGGTAATGAAGAGCGACGCCCCGAAAATCCTTGAAGGCAGTACCGCTAAATTGGAGTTCTATCTATTAGCCACGAATCAAGCACCTATCGTCGTAAATACAGAGCTTGTCATCATGGATAGTGGCCGCACGGGGTTAATTAATTATTCGCTTAGAGATAATGATGTTTCAGACAAAATCGTATCAACAAAATTAAGAGTGGGACTGACTCCAGGCGGAAACGAGCTGGGTGAGAAACAAGAGCCGATTTCCGAATCGAACCAAAATGGGAATGCGTCCGGCAGATATTTTTTCCCCATCACAAAAGAAATGTTGTATCAAACCGTATATTGGACGGTTCAAGCTCAGGATAATCGTGGTGCATGGACTACACCAACGAATTACACATCCCGATTGGTAGATGCTCTCCCGAAGATCGTCATTTATACCCCTGGGGCAAAGAGGGTCATGGACATTGATGAGACCTTTACCTTGGAAGGGGTCTATACCCATCTTCAAGCAGGCGATGTCATATCTGGCAGGATGAATCGTCTTAAAAATCCGCAGGAATTTACTACTACTGGTAGCTCAGGTCAGTGGAGCCTTAGCTGGAGGGGCAGGGATCTTGGAGAAGGCACCTATCCGAACATCGAAGTTTCCAATCGCGGCGGTTTTGTAGCGGTTTATCCTGGAAGCTTGACTATCGAGAAGAAACCAGATGCCCCAAATAATATTAGTGTAGAGGCAGATACGAATTCTCTTAAAGTATTTTGGAGTCCTGTCGCAGGCGCAACAGACTACGGCATTCAAGTAGATGGCGGAGGTATTAAGCGGATAGGTAATGTGTCCAATCATACCATCACGGGCCTACAACCGGCGACCGTTTATACAATTAGACTTTGGGCGTACAATTCATCCGGTACTAGCAGCTATGGCAGCGGCTCGATCACGGTCCAAACGAAACCAGCAGAAAGCAATTTTAATCTGTTGGTAGAGTATAACCCGGTACGGATGCATTTTCCTACCAACCAGGCAAAATACTTTAAAATCACAGCGAAAACGAGCGGAGTTTATCAGTTCACGTTAAATAACGACTCGGGATTAGCGGCAGATGCAAATATATCTGTTTATAAAGGGGCGAACTTGCTGGATCATGAGGAGATCTCTTCAGGAAGTAATGGTAGAGTGAATCCAGTATTTGCTGCCGGAAAAACGTATTATGTGAAGATTGTAGGAAAAAGTGCGTTTTACGCTACGCTTCTGGCAAAGCCAGGAGGCGAAGCCTTTGTTTTTAATCAGCCAAACGATATCACGATTCCAGGTGGACAAACGGTAGAAATCGCCATGAATGCTATCATTCCTGGAAAGTATCGCATGGTTACGCAGTTGAAAAATCCAAGTCAGAAGTATCCTGCTGTAACGGTCTATTCCAATGGGGTTCAAGTGTCACCGAGGGAGAAGCCAAGTGCAGCTGAAGTCATTTATGATTTGGCAGCAGGTGCCTATACGATTAAGTTGACCAATACAGAAAGTAATCCAGTCAATGTATTATTTACCGTTTTTGCTCCAGCGGCTGGGGGAACGGTTTACGAGTATGTATACGATCAAAACAATCGAATTAAGGCGATCAAAGAAAATGGAATCGAAAGCGTCATTTTCTATCATGACGAGAACGGAAATATCACAAAAAGCGTAAAGCAAAATGCATCTACACCACAGAAAGCCAAAGCCTTAAGTCTTGATCTGGAGAAGGTGGATGTATCACCCGGTAACTCCAAATCGATCAAGGTCATGGCAACGTTGGACAACGGGAGTCAGGTAGATGTAAGCGCGCAGGCTGTATATGTCGTGGAAGATCCTTCGGTTGCCTATATCAACAAGGGGATTGTGTATGCGGTGAACGGCGGGACGACGAAGGCCAGGTTGTATTTCGGAGGGCAGTCGAAGACATTAGCCATTACGGTTGATGCACCTTCTGTTCATTTGACATCGATCAGTCTTACACCAGGACAATCAACGATAACAGAAGGCCAAATCCAACGCTTGTACGCATCCGCTTATTACTCAGACGGTAACAGCAAAGATATCAGCAGCGTTGCCAGCTTTGACACCTCGAATGCATCTGTTGCGCAAGTAAGCAGCCAGGGTGTCGTAACGGGTATCAAAGCAGGAACAGCGACGATTACCGTTTCTTACGATGGTAAAAATGCATCCAGCCAGATAACTGTTCAAGGGGCTACCATTCAGGAAATAAAAGGAACCCCAGTGCAAGTGTCGCTGGTTGCAGGTGGTACTCAACAGCTTAGTGTAACGGCCACTTACTCAAACGGGGCCGAAGAAAATATTTCAAGACAAGCCGTGTATTCAAGTAGTAATGCCAATGTTGCATCAGTTGATAGTGGTGGACTGATAACAGCACTTTCGCCAGGAGCTACGCAGGTCACGGTAAGCTACGGTGGGCAAAGTACGATTATTCCTGTTACGGTTTCAGGAAATGTTATCTCCCTAGTGTCTTTGGCGGTTACGCCAGCGACAGTGAGCATTGGCAAAGGAGCCAACCAGCAGTTGGAAGTGAAGGCGACCTACAGTGATAACAGCCAAACGATTGTAACGAATCGGGCGACTTATCAGAGTTCGCAACCTGCTATTGCCAGTGTTGGAGCAAGTGGGTCTGTTACTGGGGTGGCGGTCGGATCAGCTACTGTAACCATAACTTTTGGTGGGAAAGTAGTTACCGTTCCTGTTCAGGTAACAGAGACACAAGAGCCTGTGCAGAGCTTGTCTGTTACACCAGTCAGTCTGAACATGTTGGTTGGGAAGACGCAGCAGCTACAAGTTACAGCGACCTATAAGGATGGCAAGAACATGGATGTTTCGGGGAAAGCAGTCTACTTGCCAGGAGATGCCACAGTGGTAACCGTTGATGCAAACGGAGTGGTTATGGCTGTTAAGGCAGGTAGTACGAACATCACCGTTTCCTTTGGGGGAGCAAGTGTGGTTGTGCCTGTTGTTGTTTCAGCAGAAATTCCAGTTCAGAATATCAAGGTTGTACCGGGGGACATCACTCTTCAAGAGGGGACAACACAACAATTAAATGTGCTATTGAAGCTTGCGGATGGTACTGAAGTAGATGTAGCGGATAAATCATTGTTTACAATGGCAGATCCATCTATAGCATCTGTTTCTGCAAGTGGTCTCCTCACGGGAATAAAAGACGGAATCACCTCAGTAACCATTGACTATTTGGGAACCAAGGTAAACGTGAATGTAAAAGTAGTACAAGTATTGAAAGAAGAAAAGATGAAACGCTTGTCCGCAGGTGGAGCACATACATTGATGGTGAAAGAAGACGGAAGTGTATGGGCATGGGGGCAGAATGAAAAAGGGCAGTTAGGAGATGGAACGGTACAGGATCGGACGACGCCAATAGAAAGTATGCTGGTGATCTCTGCACAGCAACTCGTAGCGAGTCCGGAGACGGTTTTACTGCCAATCTCACAAAGCAAACCGTTGCAAATCACGGCGACCTATGCAAACAACAGTACACAAGATGTCACGACACAGTCGACGTATGAGAGCAGTAACCCAGCGGTAGCAACGGTAGATG
>NZ_JAGQDN010000029.1:0-65054 GCF_021270385.1 Brevibacillus sp. AF8
GGAGCTGACGAATACTAATCGGTCGAGGACTTATCCACACACTTAGCAATCATGCGTATTCAGTTTTCAGGGAATGAATCCAACCTCTTTACCCCAGAATGGGTAAGGAGGTTTTTCGTTTTTACAGCAAAAAGTCAAACTCGCGATTATTTTGTCGATAAGTTAGGCCGAATGACCGACAAGTTCCCTCTTGCAGACGGGTCTTGGGGTAGACTAACATGAGAAGGTACCTGATCCAAGCGTTGGAGTAGGCGAGGTTATGAAGGAGAATCGTTCATGAAAAAAATTCTAATCTTTTCCGCTTCCATCGGTAACGGACACAACCAGGCAGCGCGGGCTATGCAAGAAAGCTTGGCTGAGAGTGGTTGCACATCAATGATCATCGATACGCTGGAATATATTAGCCCCACCTTTCACAAGATTTTGCTGGAAAGCTATATGAATCTGTTAAGGCTGTCACCCAAGATGTGGGGCAGAATTTATCATAATACAGAAAAAACCCGTTTCTTCGATATGAATGTGCTGATGAATAAGTTATTAGCAAACAAACTAAAAAAGCTGATCAACAGTGTACAGCCTGATGCCTTTATTGCTACGCATCCATTTGCAAGCTGTATGCTCTCCGTACTGAAAGGAAGAAATGACTGGAAGGAACCAATCTATACAATTATTACCGACTATACCATCCATCCTTCATGGATTAATCATCATATCAACTATTACTTCATCGGCCATGAGCAACTGTATTACCTGTTAGACGTTTATCGACAGGATCATCAAAAATTCATTCCGATGGGCATTCCCATCATGAAAAAATTCAGCTTGCCATTGGACGCCGATTTGATTCGGCAAAAGCTGGGCCTCGCTCCTGGACAAAAGAGCATTATTCTTTCGGGGGGCGGATTGGGTCTCGGCTCGATGGAAAAGGTATTAGATGGGTTAGAAGAGATTAACATTCCTCTGAAAACCTTTGTGTTAACAGGGACAAACGACAAGCTGTACAATAAAGTGACAAATCGTACGTATCGCCATGAAGTCGTTCCGCTAAAATTCATCAATAACTTCCACGAATACTTGGAGACTGCTGATTTAATTGTCACCAAATCAGGCGGACTTACATCAGCTGAAGTAATGAGTAAACGGGTACCCATGATTGTTTACAACCCTCTGCCTGGACAGGAAGAGAGGAACAGCCACTTTTTGCTCAATAATGGATGTGCAGTGCACGCGAATCTATCCGAGCAGTTGATTTACTTTATCGATGAACTATTGCATAGCCCGTCCAAGGTGGAATATATGCGCAGAATGGGACAGAAAATCTCAAAGCCAGATGCTGCACAACGAATTACTGAGTTTATCATGGATGATATGAATATGCTGCCAGGGAAAATAGAATAGCTGCCTAGCCAGACAAAATGGAGGAACCCATGACTGTACCATTCGCGATATTATTTGATATGGATGGCACGTTACTGCAAACTGAAAAGCTGTCGACCCCGGCATTTATCCGAACGTTTGACCAGCTTCGTCAAAAAGGGCTATGGCAAGGAGAAACCCCTGACGAAAGTGAACTGATCAATGTACTGGGAATGACGATCGAGCAGATCTGGGACAAATTGCTACCGGGCGCGAGTGAGGAAGCCATTCACTCAGCAGACGCCTTTTTGCTAGACAATGAAATCCAGTTACTCAAAGAACGAGTGACTGAGCTATACCCGGATGTAAAATCAACCTTAGAAAAGCTGCATGAAAAAGGATTTGCATTGTTTGTAGCAAGCAATGGGCAGGAAGAATATATCGATGCCATTTGTCAGGAATACGAGTTAAAGCCGCTGATGACCGACCTGTACTCCGCTGGCCGTTTCCGTACGCATTCCAAAAATGATCTGGTTGCAAAATTGTTGTCTGATTACAAAATTGGGCAAGCCATCATGGTAGGAGATCGTCACTCCGATGTGGAAGCAGGCAAAACAAACGGTTTATTTACCATTGGATGCGACTTTGGCTTTGCCAAACCAGGCGAGCTTGATGGGGCAGATATCATCATTACCAGCTTCTCACAGCTACTAAATCATTTGCCAGCAATCGACACCAATACGCAAAAACAGGCATAAACCATTCCTCAGGGAGTGGTTTTTTTGTTGATCATGTCCAAGTTTCAAGCGACCCTCTTTTGCCCACACTAGAATGTGTAAGGGACACTTGCGGGCACGCACTAAACCCATTATAATTAAAGTCAAAGATAGTCAAAGTCAATAGGTACCTCATAAGAACATACACAGAGGAATAGGAGGCGATGACTTGCGTAACATCTCGGACATCATTGAACATCACTTGAAAAGCATCATTACAAACAGTCCCAATGGATCGATCGAGATTCAGCGTAGTGAGCTTGCCGACCATTTTCAATGTGTGCCGTCTCAGATCAATTACGTCATCAATACGCGCTTTACCGTTCAAAAAGGCTACATCGTAGAGAGTAAGCGCGGGGGCGGCGGGTATATTCGCATACGCAAGGTGCAGATTGTCAGCAAAGCACGCTTGCAAGAATTGCTAACAGAAGAACTGATTGGTGAGAGCATCAGTCAAAGCGTGGGAAATGCGATCGTAGAAAGACTATTTGAGGAAGGATTAGTCAACATCAGAGAAGCCACCTTGATGAAAATCGCTACCTCGAGAAACGTATTGACCTTAGAAGCTGAATTGCGGGATCGTTTGCGGGCAAATATTTTAAAGCAGATGATCGCAGCAATCTTGTTGAAGTAAAAGGAGGTATGATGATATGAACTGTGAGGAATGCGGAAAACGACCGGCGACACTTCATTTGACGAAAATCGTCAATGGCGAAAAAACCGAATACCATATTTGCGAGCAGTGTGCTCATGAAAAAGGGGACGTCTTTACCGGCTTTCACAACTTCAGCATCAACAATCTCCTGTCAGGACTTTTAAAATTTGATCCCATGCAAAAGAATGGACGCGAAACGGCAACGAATAAGCCGCTTCAATGCGAAACATGTGGACTCACATATGCTCAATTTAGTAAAAGTGGCCGATTTGGCTGTAGTGATTGCTACACCTTTTTGGGAGATCGGCTGGACCCACTTTTCCGCCGGATTCATGGAAACACACAGCATAGTGGAAAAGTACCAGAGCGCACCGGTGGCAAACTGAAGATCCGTAAAGAGCTGGAGCAACTAAAGCAAGCGCTGCAAAGTCATGTCGCCAGTGAAGAGTTCGAGAAGGCAGCAGAAATGCGTGATCGAATTCGAGCATTGGAACAAAAAATGGCCCAATCGTAGCAAGGGAGGTTAGCTGGTTATGTCCCAAAAGCAGTTTATGCAAAACCCGTGGAGCAATTGGATGAAAGGAGAAGGTCCTGATTCCGACATTGTCATTAGTACACGGCTGCGTATCGCCCGTAACCTGCGCCAGCACCCCTTTCCGTTATTGGCAACGGACTCGCAGGGCGAGGAAGTCGTCAGAAAGGTAACGGAAGTAAGCGATTCGGAGGCAATGCGCAAACGGCATCAGCTCCAGGCTATCCATATGGATCAAATTAACCCGTTAGAAAAACGCGTGCTCGTAGAAAAGCATCTAATTAGCCCCCATCTGGCAGAGGAATCTCGCAAAGGTGCCGTATTACTTCGGGAAGATGAGTCTGTCAGCATTATGGTTAATGAAGAAGATCACATTCGAATACAGGTACTATTACCCGGGTTTCGTTTGAACGAGGCATGGGAAATAGGTACGAAGATAGACGACATTTTTGAGAAAAACTTGAACTACGCGTTCGACGAAACACGTGGATATCTTACAAGTTGCCCAACCAATGTGGGTACGGGAATTCGTGCATCCGTGATGCTGCACTTGCCCGCTCTGGTGATGACGCAGCAGATCAGCAGAATTTTACAGGCGATTAATCAAGTTGGTCTGGTCGTTAGAGGAATTTACGGAGAGGGCAGCGAAGCTCTAGGGAATCTTTTTCAGTTATCCAATCAGGTCACACTGGGGATGTCTGAGTCCGATATCCTTTCCAATCTCTACGGTGTAGCCAGACAGATTATTGAGCAAGAGCGTGTGGCACGTACGTACTTGCTGGAGCATACACGGGTTTCTTTGGAGGATCGGATTTTTCGGTCGTTTGGCATCTTGATGTATGCTCGCACGGTAGAGTCCAAAGAAGCGGCTCAGCGCCTGTCCGATGTCCGTCTGGGGATTGATCTTGGCATCATTCCAAACGTGTCTCCGCTGGTCCTAAACGAACTGTTGGTCACGACACAGCCAGGGTTTTTACAACACCACGCTGGTCAAAAGCTCACTCCGGACCAACGCGACGAAAGAAGGGCAAGGTTGATCCGCGAGCGTCTGCGCGTAGTAGAATCGCAAGAGTAATGGTATCACGCAATTGTTAACCATATAGAGAAAAAACACGGTTATACGGAGGTGTACGATATGATGTTTGGACGTTTTACAGAACGAGCACAAAAAGTACTGGCGCTTGCCCTGGAAGAGGCGGTTCGTCTCGGGCACAAAGATATTGGGACAGAGCATGTGCTACTGGGACTCATTCGAGAAGGCGAAGGGATTGCTGCAAAGGCACTGCAATCACTTGGGCTTGGCCTCGATAAAATCCAGAGTGAAGTGGAGTCGTTAATCGGGCGAGGAACAGAGCAGTCCGGTAGTAATTACACACCAAACTATACACCTCGCGCCAAAAAGGTCATTGAACTGTCGATGGACGAAGCTCGCAAACTGGGTCATACCTATGTGGGGACTGAACATATTCTGCTTGGCTTGATCCGTGAAGGAGAAGGCATTGCTGCAAGAATCATGAACAATTTGGGCGTTAGCCTGAACAAGGCACGTCAACAGGTGCTTCAGCTGCTTGGCAGCTCGGAAATGATGGCATCTCATCAACCGTCTGGAGGGAATCCAGCTGCGAATACGCCGACACTGGACGGCTTGGCTCGGGATCTGACTGCAATTGCTCGTGATGGCGGGCTGGACCCAGTCATCGGTCGCCAAAAAGAAATCGAGCGTGTGATCCAAGTACTTAGCAGACGCACCAAGAACAACCCTGTTTTGATTGGGGAGCCTGGCGTCGGGAAAACAGCTATCGCAGAAGGTCTTGCCCAAAAAATCGTGAACAACGAAATTCCGGAGACCCTTCGTGATAAGCGCGTCATGACCCTCGATATGGGAACTGTTGTTGCGGGAACCAAATATCGCGGTGAGTTCGAGGATCGTCTGAAAAAAATCATGGACGAAATTCGCCAAGCAGGAAACATCATCCTGTTTATTGATGAGCTGCACACCTTGATTGGTGCCGGTGGAGCAGAAGGCGCAATTGATGCCTCCAACATTTTGAAGCCTGCTCTGGCACGTGGCGAGCTACAGTGCGTAGGTGCTACTACGCTGGATGAATATCGCAAGTACATCGAAAAAGACGCAGCACTGGAGCGTCGTTTCCAACCGATTCAGGTTGATGAACCGACAGCGGAGGATGCTATTCGTATCCTGCATGGCCTACGTGATCGTTACGAAGCCCACCATCGCGTCAAAATTACCGATGAAGCAATTGAGCAGGCAGTAAAACTGTCTGACCGCTATATTACGGAACGCTTCCTGCCTGACAAGGCCATCGACTTGGTTGACGAGGCGGCATCCAAAGTTCGCTTGCAATCCTTTACGGTTCCACCCAACCTCAAAGAGCTGGAGGGACGTTTGGAAGAGGTACGCAAGGAAAAAGACGCTGCCGTACAATCACAAGAGTTCGAGGAAGCAGCAGCCCTTCGCGATCAGGAGCAAAAACTGCGTGAAGAGCTGGATAAAACGAAAAAAGACTGGAAAGAGCGCCAAGGCCAGCTGAACATGGAGGTTACGCCAGAAGACATCGCGCAAGTAGTGGCGAGCTGGACGGGTATTCCTGTGTTGAAGCTGAAGGAAGAAGAAACAGAGCGCTTGCTGAAGATGGAAGAGATTTTGCACGATCGTGTCATTGGCCAAGATGAAGCAGTCAAATCCATCTCGCGTGCGATCCGCCGTGCCCGTGCTGGCTTGAAAGACCCAAAACGCCCGATCGGCTCGTTTATCTTCCTGGGACCTACCGGTGTTGGTAAAACTGAATTGGCTCGTGCTGTGGCGGAGACACTTTTCGGTGACGAGGATGCCATGATCCGTGTGGATATGTCTGAGTACATGGAGAAGCATTCCACCGCTCGCTTGGTAGGTGCCCCTCCTGGCTACGTAGGCTTTGACGAAGGCGGCCAGCTAACCGAAAAAGTTCGTCGCAAGCCTTACTCCGTCATTTTGCTGGACGAAATCGAGAAAGCTCACCCAGACGTATTCAACATCCTCTTGCAAGTATTGGATGATGGCCGTCTGACAGACTCCAAGGGGCGTACCGTCGATTTCCGCAACACGGTTGTCATCATGACTTCCAACGTCGGAGCCAGCATGATCAAGAAAAATACAACGCTTGGCTTCACGACCAACGATTCGGAAAGAAAGTATCAGGACATGAAGGACAAAGTCATGGATGAGCTGAAGAAGAGCTTCCGTCCTGAGTTCCTGAACCGTATCGATGAAGTAATCGTGTTCCACTCTTTGGAGCAAGAGCACATCGAGCAAATCGTATCGCTCATGACAGAAGAGCTGCGTAAACGTTTGAAAGAGCAAGACATTGATTTCCAATTGACTGAAGAAGCCAAGAAAGTACTGGCAAAAGAAGGCTTTGATCCGGCCTATGGTGCACGCCCTCTGCGTCGTGCTATCCAGCGCCACATCGAGGATAATTTGTCTGAGGAATTGCTCAAGGGTACGATCAGTAAAGGCGATACCGTCAATATCGAAGCCGAAGAAGGCAAGCTGGTAGTCAAGCGCCTCGAAAAAACGAAATCGTAAGCTGTTGAAACGTAATAGAATGCCTCCTGATTCAGGAGGTATTCTTTTTTTGGGTGCGTAATTATGATAAAAGTAGAGAAATTAAATCCAAGTGAGGGTGCGATTATGTCAAAGTATAAAACGAAATACGCGTGTCAAGAATGTGGCTATGAATCGCCAAAATGGATGGGGAAATGTCCAGGATGCAGCAGCTGGAACACGTTGGTAGAGGAAGTGACGGTAAAAAATGCCCATCGTCACGAAGGGCTGAGCGGAGGCCAGCGCCAATCTGCGATTCCATTAACCCAGGTAGCCAGTGAAGAAGAGCCACGGATGGATACGACGATTGGAGAATTGAATCGTGTTCTAGGTGGAGGGCTTGTTCCGGGTTCACTCATTTTGGTGGGGGGAGATCCCGGAATCGGAAAGTCGACCTTGCTTTTGCAGACTTCTTTTGCCTTGGCTCATCAAGGGGCGAAGGTTCTCTATGTATCGGGAGAGGAGTCGGCAAAACAAATCAAAATTCGCGCGGATCGACTTCATTTGCAAACGCCGCCGATGTTTGTATTGGCAGAAAATGATTTGGATTTGATCGAACAGCATATTAATCAAGTAGACCCGGATGTGCTGATTATTGACTCGATCCAGACCGTGTTTCACCCGACGATCCAATCGGCTGCGGGGAGCGTCGCACAAGTGCGCGAGGCTACTGCTCAATTGATGCGAATTGCAAAAGGAAAAGGGATCGGTACCTTCATTGTCGGTCACGTAACCAAGGAAGGTTCTATCGCTGGTCCGCGTATGCTTGAGCACATGGTGGATGCTGTTCTCTATTTTGAAGGGGAGCGCCATAATACGTTTCGAATTTTGCGCGCCGTCAAAAACCGTTTTGGTTCGACAAACGAAATCGGTATTTTCGAAATGAAGGATCGCGGCTTGGAGGAAGTGGCGAATCCATCTGAGATATTTTTGGCAGAGCGTCCATTTGGCGTTGCGGGTTCCACGGTCGTAGCCAGTATGGAGGGCACACGTCCCGTTTTGGTTGAGCTGCAAGCTCTCGTTGCCCCGACCAGCTTTGTAACCCCACGGAGAACGGCAACAGGGGTCGACCATCAGCGTGTGGCGATGATTATGGCAGTGTTGGAAAAGCGCATGGGCATGATGCTGCAAAATCAGGATGCATATGTAAACGTAGCAGGTGGGGTCAGACTGGATGAGCCAGCAGTTGATTTGGCGATTGCCGTAAGCATTGCAAGCAGCTTCCGTGACCACGCTACCAATCCGCATGATGTTGTTATCGGAGAAATTGGCTTGACTGGTGAGGTGCGCGGTGTCTCTCGTATTGAGCAACGAGTACGAGAAGCACATAAATTGGGCTTTAAGCGTGTCATCATACCAGAGAAAAACATCCGCGGTCTGGATGCCCCAGCAGATATTCAAGTAATTGGTGTGAGCAATATTGCCGATGCGTTGAACGAGGTGATAAGGAGGTAGGAGTGGGCATGCAGGGGAACATCAAAAGAACTCCGCAAATCGGTGATGTGCTTCGTCTCGTGGCACCCGGTACACAGCTTCGTGAAGGGTTGGAAAATGTTTTACGGGCCAAAACCGGGGGTTTGATCGTTATTGGGTGCGGTCCGGAGATGAAGTCGATTGTCGATGGCGGTTTTTCCATCAATTGTGATTTTTCTCCTGCCCATTTGTATGAATTAGCGAAGATGGATGGGGCGATTATAGTAAGTGAAGACGCAAAACGCATCCTGTACGCAAATACGCAAATCTTCCCGCCCTCCTCAATCCCCACGAGCGAGACGGGGACACGGCATCGTACAGCACAACGCACGGCCATTCAAACGAATCATCTGGTCATTGCTATCTCCCAGCGTCGCAATGTAATCACGCTATACCAGGGGAATTTCCGGTATGTTTTAAGCGAAATTAGTGTCATTTTGGCCAAGGCGAATCAAGCTGTATCTACCCTTGAGAAATACAAGGCCGTGCTTGATCAAACTTTGACGAATCTCGGTGCGTTAGAATTCGAGGAGCTCGTTACTTTACACGAAGTTGCCTCGGTTTTGCAACGGATTGAGATGGTGTTACGTATTAAGACAGAGGTCTCCAAGTACATATGTGAGCTAGGAGTAGAAGGAAGGCTCGTCAGTATGCAGTTGGAGGAACTGGTTTCAAACATTGAGGAAGAGGCTCATATGCTTATCCGGGATTATTCCCGAGATGCATCCTATTCACCTGATCTTGTGCTGCGGGACATGAAAAAATTAAACTCAGAGGAAATGCTGGAGCTCACCTCTTTTTTGCGAACGCTGGGGTATTCCTCTAATGCCAGTATGCTGGATGAATCGGTTTCCCCTAGAGGTTATCGGATCCTGTACAAGATCAGGCGTCTGCCCGTTACGATCATCTCGAATCTGGTAGAACATTTTCATCATCTGCCTCGAATCATGATGGCAACGATTCAGGAATTAGACGAAGTGGAAGGCATTGGCGAGGTTCGAGCGAGAGCGATTAAAGAGGGACTGAAACGGATTCAAGAACAAGTGTTCATTGACAGGCACATTTAAAGTAGAATAGGATAAAGGCATTATTTGTATTCAGCATTTGCCTAAGGGACTTGGATAAAAACAAGGTCAACAGGATAACCTGCTCCTTACGCAAAAGAAATCAGGAGGTAGTCTATGTTCGTGAAATCGTTACCGAACATACTAACCGTAAGCAATTTGTTTCTGGGAGTTTTAGCAATTATTCTTGCGTTTCGAGGCGATCAATACGTCGAATATGCAGCGATCACAGTGATCATTGGTATGCTGGCAGACGGGCTGGATGGACGTGTAGCTCGTATGTTGAATGCCCAAAGTGAGTTCGGGAAGGAATTGGATTCCCTTTCTGACGTTATTACATTTGGGATTGCGCCAGCGTTCATCATGTATGTTGTCGTCTTGCAACACTTTGATTTGCTTGGGATTCTCATTACAGCCATTTTTCCGATCTGCGGTGCGCTACGTTTGGCGCGTTTTAACGTACAGGCCGGGGTTCCGGGGTATTTCATCGGCTTGCCGATTACGGCAGCGGGGGGCGTACTGGCTACGCTCGCACTCTATCACCAGGTATTCACTCCGGTATTGCTTGCCGTAAGTATGTTGTTGCTTGCCTTTTTGATGGTATCAAAGGTCAAGTATCCTAACTTTAAAAAAGTGGGGATTCCAAAGTCTGCTTACTGGATCACACCCATTATCATCGCGATTGTGGTTGTTGTAGCGATTAAGTACCCGCAGCAATTTCCAAAAATCGTTTTCCTGCCACTTGCTTTTTATGCACTGTACGGAATAAAAAAAAACGTTGACTTTCTCGTCAAAAAATTACGCAAGCGTAAAAACAAAGAGGAAGAAACCGTTCCGTTTGAATAGTTACGACCTAAAAAAACCCACACTTCAATGTGCGGGTTTTTCTTTTTTGTATGCAACTTTTTTTAGGGTTCATTCGTAATACGAGTAACGGACTTTTAAGACAGATTGAAGACACCCAAAGTATTCAGGCGGTTGGATTCTTTCTGAAGCACATCTTCTAGCTTAATGTCAGTAATATTGCACAAAGCAGTGAGGTAGAAGATGTTTTTGCCAAGCTCAGCAGTAACTACATCGCGACAATGCTCGCACAGCGGTCCGTTAAAGTGGGTGTCCAAATGGGACTTGTTGTCCTCCAGATTCTTGTTCGAATCGTACGTCTGTTTTTTGGCAACCACTTCGACACAGCCGCATTCGGTGATGGCTTTTGTCAGTGAACGGTTAATGCGGGATGCCGTTTCCTGAACTTTGGACATGACGTCCAGTACGCTACGATGTCTGATCAAAAGCTCCGATACTTGCGTTTGAAAGTCGTCTATGTTTCGATTGTCCATCTGGTTCACCTCTGCTTTAGGCTGTTGGTATCGTCATAATTTTCTCTCATTACGATACTGACATTATAAGAAGGGAGTCAGCTCCCTGTCAATTTATCATCAAAGGAAACGAGTGTTCCCGGGTTGACGAGAAAATGACAACTATGTTAAAATTTTTGGCTATTTGACATGGCAAAATCTTTTTTGCTATAGTGAGGGAAAGTAAAATGAAGCATTATAATGATTTGGAAAAAAATAGGGTTTTACTCTTAGGCTTCTGTCTATATTAGTAAAAGGAGGTGAAGGCATGTTACGCCGAGTAGGAAAATTCATTTTTGTTTTGATTGGTGGCGGATTGGGGTATCGATTTGGTGACGAATTGTTTTCGTTGCTCGATCCATTGTTAAACTTTGGTGTAGTAGCCGGATCGCAATATATTGGAGCTATACTGGGTGCCATCTTGTTTTTCTTTTTAGCGAATTGGGTTGTGGATTATGTTCTGCGCATCGTTCGATGGGGTGAAGAGGCACTCGTCAAAATGCCGGTTGTCGATGTGATGTTCGGAGCGATGGGGTTGATTAGTGGTCTTATTGTTGCATTCTTATTATTCCTGCCCATCAGTAAAATTCCGATTCCATTTGTAGGAGATCTTTTGCCGTTAATTGTTTCCGGGTTGCTCGGTTATTTGGGCTTCCAGGTAGGATTTCGCAAGCGGGACGAGATTATGTCGGTATTTTCGATTGGACGCAAGGACAGGAAAAAGGAAAGTGCGACAACTGCCGTTAACTTGGAAAATAAAATTCTCGATACCAGTGTCATCATTGATGGACGCATCGCAGATATTTGCCGTACCGGCTTTCTGGAAGGGGTACTGGTCATTCCGGGATTTGTGTTAGAGGAGCTGCAGCATATCGCCGATTCCTCCGATGTACTGAAGAGAAACCGCGGTCGTCGGGGTCTGGATATCTTGAATAAGATTCAAAAAGAAATGAAGGTAAAGGTTCAGATTTGGGAAGGCGATTTTGAAGAAGTATCCGAGGTGGACAGCAAGCTGATCAAGCTCGCAAAGCTCATTAACGGAAAGGTCGTAACAAACGACTTTAACCTGAATAAGGTATGTGAGCTGCAAGGTGTTGCGGTATTGAACATCAATGATTTGGCAAATGCAGTCAAGCCTGTAGTTTTACCTGGAGAAGAGATGAACGTTCAAGTCATCAAGGATGGAAAAGAGCACGGTCAGGGTGTCGCTTATCTGGATGATGGCACGATGATTGTTGTAGAGGGCGGACGAGAATACATCGGAAACGACGTTGATGTTCTCGTAACGAGTGTACTGCAAACTTCAGCAGGACGTATGATCTTCGCCAAACCAAAGTTACTGGAACGAGCATTATAGAAAAGCCAACAGGAGAGGGATGAATCAGTGAGCACGGGTGTCGTGATCGTTGCAGCCGGTTCGGGTAAACGAATGGGTGGACAACGAAACAAGTTGTGGTTACCGCTTGCGGGCGAGCCGATCTTGGCTCATACGGTACGTCTTTTTGCCACTCATCCCGACATTGATGAAGTCGTGCTGGTGGTGAGTGAAGCAGACCACGCAGAAGTTATGGCCTGGATCTCGGCTGAAAAGCTGGCGGTCGTGGTTACTCTGGGTGGAGCAGAGCGACAAGACAGTGTGAGAAACGGCTTGGCATCACTATCCGCAAATTGCGATTACGTACTGGTTCACGATGCTGCCCGTCCTTTCGTCACTCGCAAACAGATCAGTGACATGATCAAACAGGTGCAACAAGATCAGGCAACGATCATGGCAGTACCTGTCAAAGATACGATTAAAGTGGTGGGGGCAAATGGACTCGTAGAGTCAACTCCGGCACGGGAAAGCTTGTGGGCGGTTCAAACCCCACAAGCTTTTCGTATGTCTTTATTGCGAGAGGCACATCAGGCAGCTGAGGCAGCGGGGAAGCAGGGTACGGATGATGCGATGCTGGTTGAGTGGCTAGGTCATCCGGTATCGATTATGCAGGGAAGCTATGAGAACATTAAGATTACGACGCCAGACGATCTGTGGTTTGGTGAAGAGATATTGCGGAAACGAAAGGGAGAGTAGCTCATGCGTATTGGACAAGGTTTTGACGTGCATCAATTGGTAGAGGGACGTCCATGCATTATCGGAGGCGTCACCATCCCGTATGAAAAAGGTTTGCTAGGGCATTCTGACGCGGACGTTCTTCTCCATGCGATTAGTGACGCGATTCTTGGTGCGATTGGTGAGGGGGATATTGGTCGTCATTTCCCGGATACAGACCCGGCTTTCAAGGATGCCGATAGCGTAAAGCTGCTGGAGCATGTATGGAAGCTGGTTCTGGAGCGCGGTTACCGTTTAGGAAACGTGGATGCAACGATCATTGCCCAAGCACCGAAGATGGCGCCGTACATCCCGCAAATGTGTGCAGTCATTGCCCGCGTGTTGGAGGCAGACGATCTCTCGCAAGTGAATGTGAAGGCGACGACATCGGAGAAACTCGGTTTTACAGGCAGAGGAGAAGGAATCGCTGCTCAGGCGGTATGCTTGCTTGTCAAGTAGAGGGGCAAGGTGTAACATAAAGCCTTAGATACGTTTTTACTTAGGTCAAGGTTATAGCCTTTTACATTCATAAGGATGGTGCTACCAATGGCGAAAGAAATTCGCACTCGTTATGCGCCGAGTCCTACGGGGCATTTACACATCGGCGGTGCGCGAACAGCGCTCTTCAATTATCTTTTTGCGAAACATCACGGTGGTTCATTCATCGTTCGGATTGAAGATACGGACCAAACGCGCAATAAGGAAAATGCGGACGAAGAACAAATGAAAAACCTGAAATGGCTCGGCGTAACATGGGAAGAAGGTACAGACGTTGGTGGACCATATGGACCGTACCGTCAAACAGAGCGCCTGGACATTTATCGGAAATATATCGATCAACTGCTGGCAGAAGGCAAAGCGTACTACTGCTACGCGACAAAAGAAGAGTTGGATGCAGAGCGTGAAGAACAGCTCGCGCGTGGAGAAACGCCACGTATTCTGGAAAAGCATCGCCATGTAACGGACGAGCAGCGTGCTCAGTACGAAGCAGAAGGCCGAGTGCCATCCATTCACTTCCTCGTTCAGGATGATCGCGAGTATGTCGTGAACGACCTGATTCGTGGCCAGGTAACATTCAACTCCAACGAGATGGGCGATTTCGTTATTTGCCGTCCGGATGGGATTCCTACATACAACTTCGCCGTTGTAGTGGACGACTATTTGATGAAAATTAGCCACGTCATCCGTGGAGAAGAGCATCTGTCCAACACGCCTCGTCAATTGATGATTTATGAAGCGTTTGGGTGGGAAGCGCCTGACTTTGCTCACTTGGCACTGATCCTCAACCAAGACGGTAAAAAGATGTCCAAGCGCGACGAGAGCATTCTTCAGTTCATTGAACAGTATCGTGACCTCGGCTTCTTGCCAGAAGCAATCGTGAACTTCCTTGTTCTTTTGGGATGGTCTCCAGGTGGCGAGGAAGAGATTTTCTTAATGGAAGATCTGATCAAGCTGTTCTCTATGGACCGCGTGAACAAGTCGCCAGCTGTCTTTGATGCAACGAAGATGAACTGGATGAACAACTTCTATTTGAAGCGCCAACCGCTGGATATGATCACAGACATGTGTATCCCGCATCTGCAAAAGGCTGGCTTCATCGAAGAGAATTTGTCTGCCGAGAAGCGCGAATGGGTTCGCAGTATCGTAGGTCTGTACCAGGAACAAATGTCCTACTGTGCGCAAATCGTTCCGTTGGCAGCTCTTTTCTTCCTCGACGAAGTGGTGTACGATGAAGAAGCAACTCTGGTGCTGAAAGAACCGCAATTGCCGGAAGTACTGACTTCCTTTGTGAAACACCTTTCTGCCCAGGATGCATATAATGTGGATGTTATTAAAGCGGTACTCAAGGACGTGCAAAAGGAAACGGGTCACAAAGGCAAGGCGTTGTTTATGCCGGTTCGCGTAGGAGCAACTGGCCAGGCGCATGGTCGTGATTTGGCAGAGACGTTGTATCTGCTCGGCCGCGACAAGGTGATTGCACGCGCACAGCAAGTAATTGCAAACGGTCAGTAAGTATTGGCTGGTTTTCTTTTATAAATATGGAATGCGACGATCAGGAGAAGTACAACAGTCTGCACATCTACAGAGAGGATGGATAGGTGAGAGCCATCTGATGTGCCCTGTATGGAAATGCCCCTGTGAGCAATGAGCTGAACCTATCTTTTTGAAAAGATGTCAGTAGGCGCCATCGGCTTCCCGCCGTTATCGGGATAAGAGCGAGATCGTTCAAAGTTGTTTGTTAAGTCTTTGCAGCCAAGACGATCTAAGCAGAGTGGAACCACGGTAAACCCGTCTCTGTCCCTTCGTATTTGAGGGGATGGGGACGTTTTTTATTTTAGAGGAAGTTGAACACTCGGCAGGTAAATCAGGCAGGAGGTGCCACCCAAAAATGTTAGCACAGATGAGAGATGACATTCATGCTGTTTTTGAACGAGACCCGGCTGCGCGCAGTACGTTGGAAGTCGTCATGACCTATTCCGGTTTGCACGCGATATGGGGGCACCGGATTGCCCACAGGCTCTGGAAGGCTGAGCTGTGTACACTCGCCCGAATTGTTTCTCAACTATCCCGTTTTTTCACGGGAATTGAGATTCACCCGGGCGCAACTATTGGCCGCGGCCTGTTCATTGACCATGGCATGGGTGTTGTGATCGGAGAAACATGCGAAATCGGAGACAATGTAACGATTTATCAAGGGGTTACACTCGGGGGAACAGGTAAAGAAAAAGGGAAGCGTCACCCTACGATCGGCAATGATGTCATTATTGCGACGGGAGCAAAAGTGTTGGGCTCCTTCAAAATTGGCGATAATTCAAAGATAGGGGCTGGTGCTGTTGTCTTGCAGGAGGTACCGCCTAACTCGACCGTAGTAGGAATCAAGGGACGCATCGTCATTCAGGATGGCAAGCGGGTCAAAAACGATCTCGACCATGTAAACATGCCAGACCCGGTAGCGGATACGATTCGTATGATGCAAAAGGAAATTGATCAATTACGCAAAGAATTGGAGCTTTTGAGGGAGGATAAAAAGAACGATGGGCATTCAGCTAACTAACACGATGACACGGCGAAAGGAACCGTTTCACACATTGGAGCCAGGAAAGGTAAAAATGTACGTGTGCGGCCCGACCGTGTACAATTACATCCACATTGGAAATGCGCGCCCTGCCATTGTATTTGATACATTGCGCCGTTACTTGAAATATCGTGGCTACGAAGTGACATTCGTGCAAAATATTACGGACGTAGATGACAAACTGATTCGTGTGGCGAATCAGGAGGGTGTCACTGTCAAAGAAGTGGCGGATCGATACACAGATGCGTACAATGCTGATCTGAAATCACTGAACGTATCACCACCGGATATTCAACCGCGAGTGATGCAGACAATTCCAGAAATCATTGAATTCGTGCAAGGACTGATTGAAAAAGGCTTCGCCTATGAGAGTGAAGGTGACGTCTATTTCCGCACAGGACGTTTTCAGGAATACGGAAAGCTATCGCATCAACCGTTGGATGATTTGCAGGCAGGTGCTCGTGTGGAAATCAACGAGAAAAAGGAACATCCCCTGGACTTTGTACTTTGGAAAGCGGCTAAGACTGGAGAAGTTACCTGGAATAGTCCGTGGGGCGAAGGAAGACCGGGATGGCATATTGAGTGCTCGGCAATGGCCCTGAAGTTTTTGGGTGAGGAAATCGATATCCATGCGGGCGGAACAGACCTTGTGTTCCCGCATCACGAAAACGAAATTGCCCAGTCGGAGTGCTTTACGGGTAAAGTTTTTGCTCGCTACTGGCTACACAACGGGATGCTCAATATCGATAACGAAAAAATGTCCAAATCTCTCGGGAATTTCTTGCTTGCACGCGATCTTTCGGAAAAATTCGGTGGTCAATTAATTCGCTTCTTTATGCTTCAGGGACACTATCGCAACCCGATCAATTTTAGCGAAGAGTTGATCGAACAAGCGGCCAATGGTTTGGATCGAATCAAGACGGCGTATACGAATCTGTCCCATCGACTGGATACCGTGCGCGCAGAAGAGCCGAATGATCAGGCACAGGAGCAGGCACGAATCATTGGAGAGCTTCGCGAGCGCTTCATTGCTGAGATGGATGATGATATTAATACTGCGAATGCGATTACCGTTATTTTTGACGTCGTGAAGGAAGCCAACCTGTATTTGCGTCATCAAAATGTAGGCGAAACCGAAGTTCGTGCGTACATGGATTTGTTGGTGGAGTTGACGGAAGTTCTTGGTCTTGAAATTGCAGAAGGGCAGGAGCTGTTGGATAGTGAGATTGATGCGTTAATCGAAGAGCGCACAGAAGCTCGCAAAGCAAGAAACTTTGCGCGTTCTGACGAAATCCGCGATCTGCTCGCAGCAAAAGGAATCGTGCTGGAGGACACGCCACAAGGTGTTCGCTGGCGTCGAAAATAAGGGGCCGAAGAAAATAGATGCAAAAAGAAGAACTGACCCGAGATCCTAATCTGACAAATCCACTCGTGCTTGCCTTCCTCGGTGATGCTACCTATTCGCACTGTGTCAGGTATCATTTGATCGCCAAGGGGCTGGTTAAACCAAACCAGCTCCACAAGGCGGCAAACCGCTATGTTTCAGCGAAAGCACAGGCCAATGTGTTGTTGACGTTAATGCCCACATTGCCAGAGGAAGAATTGAATGTAGTGAAGCGGGGGCGGAATGCCAAATCCGGCTCCAGTGCCAAAAACGCCGATATTATCGACTACCGTCATGCAACGGCTTTTGAAGCATTGATCGGGTACCTGTACTTGAGTGGAAAAGAAGAGCGGATCGCTGAAATTGTGCAGCAGGCTTTTGCCATAGTGGAAGGAGAATCATGAAATGAGTGAAGAGTGGATTCTGGGGAAAAACCCCGTCATCGAGGCTTTGCGATCTGGCCGTACGATCAATAAGATTTGGATTGCAGAGGGAACGAATAAAAATCTGATGGGGCCTGTCTTTGCCTTGGCAAAAGAACAGGGTGTCATTGTGACGACAGCGAACCGCAAAAAGCTGGATCAGCTCGTGTCGACGGACAACCATCAGGGTGTTGTGGCTTCTGTTGCTGCTTACGATTACGTAGAAGTAGACGATATTTTGAAGCGGGCAGAGGAAAAAAACGAAGCGCCGTTCATTTTGCTGTTGGACGAGCTGGAAGATCCGCATAACCTAGGCTCCATCATGCGGACAGCCGATGCAGTTGGGGCTCATGGTGTCATCATTCCGAAACGGCGTTCTGTCAGTCTTACAGCAACAGTGGCAAAAGCTTCGGCTGGGGCAATCAACTACGTGCCAGTAGCGCGAGTGACGAATTTGGTTCGTACCATGGAAGAGCTCAAAGAACGCGGTGTTTGGATCGCAGGAACAGACGCGAGTGCCAAACAAGATTTCCGCGAGGGTGATTATACGATGCCGCTTGCGATTGTCATTGGCAGTGAAGGAAAAGGCATGAGTCGTCTCGTCCGGGAAAACTGTGATTTTCTGTACAGCCTTCCGATGGCGGGAAATGTTACCTCACTCAATGCTTCTGTAGCAGCTGCCTTGTTGATGTATGAAGTCTATCGCTCCAGGAGTCCAATTCCGACGCGGGTGAAATGACATGGCGAAACGAAAAGCCAAGCAGCTGTTGATCGTAGATGGATACAATATCATCGGCGCCTGGCCCGATCTGCGCCTGCTGAAGGATCAAGAGCGGATGGACGAGGCGCGTGATCAATTAATCGCAAAAATGGCTGAGTACCAGAGCTACACTGGTGTGAAGGTCATCATTGTCTTCGATGCGTACAACGTTCCTGGCATTGGCCGTCAAATGGAAGACTTCCAGGTTGAAGTTTATTTTACGAAGAAAAAGGAGACGGCAGACGAGAAAATTGAGCAGTTAGTCTCCCAATTTCACAATAAAAATCGACAAATTTATGTAGCAACTTCTGACTATACCTCTCAACGTGTCATATTTGGGCAGGGGGCTTTGCGCAAATCAGCGCGGGAGTTGTTGCTCGATATGGAAAATGCAGGCAAGGAAATCAAGAAACAAGTCGAAAAAACGCAAGAAGAACGTTTCTCCACGCGGATTACGCTGAATGATGAAATAGCGAAAATATTCGAAAAATGGAGAAGGGAATAACTTGGATTCGGTTGACGCTTTTTTACGGCATCATGTATAATAGCGCTATCTATTGGAGAAACCGGTTGGCGGAGGGATCATTTGTGAGTGTTGACCTCAAGGAGTTAAAACATGCCCAATATGAACTAATGACCGACGAAGAAGTAGTCGACCTGGTTCGCGATAATGACGCCGAAGCTTTGGAGTATTTGATCAACAAATACAAGAACTTCGTTCGTGCCAAAGCGAGATCCTATTTTCTTATTGGGGCTGACCGCGAAGACATCGTGCAGGAAGGGATGATCGGACTGTACAAGTCTATTCGCGACTTCCGAGGAGACAAGCTCACGTCGTTCAAAGCATTTGCCGAGCTGTGTATTACCCGTCAGATCATTACCGCGATCAAGACAGCGACACGCCAAAAGCACATCCCGCTCAATTCTTACGTTTCACTGGACAAGCCTATCTATGATGAAGATTCTGACCGAACACTTCTCGATGTGATCTCGGGAACAAAAGTGACCGATCCAGAGGAATTGTTTATCAATCGGGAAGAGTTCGATGATATCGAGGGCAAGATGAGTGAAATTTTGAGCGACTTGGAGCGCCAGGTTCTCATGCTCTATTTGGATGGACGATCCTATCAGCAGATTGCCGTCGAGCTGAAGCGTCACGTCAAGTCTATTGATAATGCATTGCAGCGAGTAAAGCGCAAGCTAGAGCGCTATTTGGAAGGAAGAGAGATTCATCTGTAGAGAATCTCTCTTTTTATTTTGGAAGCAAAAGGACTATCTCTTGTCAAGTCATTTTGTTTGACATGGGTATTTCGGTATGATAAATTTATTTAGGTAGCCATAGACTCTTATCTCTCTGTTCTATGGTTACTTAGGTGAATGAAATGGTCTGGAAAAAGTAGCGGTTTTCCCGTACTATTTATCATCGGGGTACTTTTAACTAATAGCAGGTTTGAAATGAGATGGAGGTGGCAATAAATGCGAGTAAACATCACGTTGGCGTGCACCGAGTGTGGCGAGCGTAACTATATCTCCACAAAGAACAAGCGCACCACTACTGAACGTGTTGAACTGAAAAAGTATTGCTCCCGTGACAAGAAGCAAACCCTTCATCGCGAGACGAAGTAATGGTTGATGCGACGAAGTCAGGGGGTGGCAAAGTGGGTTTTTTATCACGAATCGGAGCCAGTTTTCGCCGTACCGGTGGTTTTTTTAGTGACGTAATGTCCGAGCTAAAGAAAGTCCGTTGGCCCAACCGTAAAGAGTTAACAACCTATACGCTTGTTGTACTCGTTACGGTCGTGCTCCTTGCAATATTCTTCTTCGTCGTTGATTTGGGTATCTCGCGCTTGATCGATTTGATTCTAGGAACGTAATTATGCAAGTCTTAGGAGGGACGGACGGTTATCGTCCTGTTGGATATGGAAAAAGCATGGTATGTACTTCATACGTACTCAGGTTACGAAAACAAGGTAAAAGCAAATCTGGAGAAGCGACTCGAGTCGATGGGCATGGAAGACAAGATCTTTCGCGTTCTTGTTCCCACTGAAGAAGAGGTGGAAACCAAGGATGGTAAAAAGCGCACCGTCACGAAAAAAGTGTTTCCTGGATACGTCCTTGTTGAAATGGTGATGACGGACGACTCTTGGTATGTCGTGCGCAACACCCCTGGGGTTACCGGCTTTGTCGGATCCACGGGTGCTGGCTCTAAACCGACAGCGCTGCGTCCTGAAGAGGCCGATACGATTCTCAAGCAAATGGGAATCGAAATTCCCAAGATCAAAGTCGATTTTGCTCTCCGCGATATGGTGCGCGTCACAGATGGTCCGTTTTCCAATCGCACCGGGGAGATTATCGAGATTTACCCGGACAGGCAGAAGGTTCGCGTGTTGGTGGACATCTTCGGTCGCGAAACACCGGTAGAGCTAGACTTTACACAAGTTCAACAATTGGATTAGGATTCAACTTGAAAAGTATCGCGCTATGTGGTACATTTCATTTTGTTTTAACAATCCCACAACACTATTTGGGGTTTCTTGCACTCTCACTATAGATCGAAAGTCTTTTACATACAGACTTTCAAAAAACGGTGGGAGGGGGCATTCCCCCGTAATAACCACATGTGAAGTAAGGAGGTGTGTTACGTGGCTAAGAAGGTTATCCGCGTAATTAAATTACAAATCCCAGCAGGTAAAGCGAATCCTGCACCTCCAGTAGGTCCGGCTCTCGGTCAAGCTGGTGTAAACATCATGGGATTCTGTAAAGAATTCAATGCTCGCACTGAAAGCGAAGTAGGTATGATCATTCCGGTGGAAATCACCGTGTTTGAAGACCGTTCTTTCACTTTTATCACAAAAACTCCTCCAGCTGCAGTTCTGTTGAAGAAAGCTGCTGGTATCGAGTCCGGCTCTGGCGTACCAAACAAAACAAAGGTTGCTACGCTGAAGCGTGATAAAGTTCGTGAAATCGCAGAACTGAAGCGTCCTGACCTGAATGCTGCATCCGTAGAAGCGGCTATGCGCATGGTAGAAGGTACAGCTCGTTCTATGGGTATCGTAATCGAAGACTAATTGTCTTGAGTGCAAGGGGGCACAGACGTTGTGCCCCCCTGTCTGTGGGAGGATCAACCGCTACGACCACATTGAAGGGAGATTTAATCATGGCGAAAAAAGGTAAGAAATATCAAGAGGCTGTAAAGCTCGTTGATAAAAACAAAGTTTACGAAGTAGTTGAAGGCGTTGAGCTGGTTAAAAAAGCAGCTACAGCTAAATTCGATGAAACTGTTGAAGCAGCTTTCCGTTTGGGCGTAGATCCTAAGCGTGCTGACCAACAAATTCGTGGCGCAGTTGTATTGCCACATGGTACTGGTAAAGTACAACGTGTTCTCGTATTCGCAAAAGGCGAAAAAGCGAAAGATGCAGAAGCAGCTGGCGCAGACTTCGTAGGCGATGCAGACATGATCGCGAAAATTCAAGGTGGCTGGTTCGACTTTGACGTTGTAGTAGCTACTCCTGATATGATGGGTGAAGTAGGTAAATTGGGTCGTGTACTCGGTCCAAAAGGCCTGATGCCAAACCCTAAGACCGGTACAGTTACTTTCGATGTAACCAAAGCGGTTAACGAAATCAAAGCAGGTAAAATTGAGTACCGTGTAGACAAAGCGGGTAACATCCACGCTCCTATCGGAAAAGCATCCTTCGATGCTGACAAACTGGTAGAAAACCTGGCTGCTCTGACTGAAGCACTGAACCGTGCGAAACCAGCTGCTGCTAAAGGTGTTTACATGAGAAACGTAACCCTGAGCTCCACTATGGGCCCTGGCGTACGCGTAGCTGTAAAATAATGACACTTGACTTCCTTTATGGGAGTTGTTAAGATAGTCCCTGTTGATGAAAAGAATATGCCGTAGACAGAAGGTGCGGTGCTTGTGAGAGTAACGCTTAATATCCCTCCGAGGCGTGTAATGTACGAATGAGGAAACGCTGTTTTCCTTTGACGATATAGCATTATGCCCTCGTGAGTCTGCGAGGGCATTCTTCATTTTCTAGGATTAGAGCACGGGAGGTGTAATCAATGGCAGAAATTCGTCCAACCGTTATTCGTGAAGAAAAGGTACAAGCGATCAACGAAATCGCAACTAAACTTCGCGAAAGCCAAACTACAGTGGTAGCTGACTACCGCGGTCTGACAGTAGCACAAGTAACTGAGCTCCGTAAGCAATTGCGTGAAGCTGGTGTTGAGTTCCAGGTGTTGAAAAACTCCCTGACTCGTTTGGCTACTGAGAAGGAAAGCCTGACTGAACTGGATCAATATCTGACTGGACCAAACGCTCTGGCGTTCTCCAAAGAGGATATCATCGCTCCAGCGAAAGTTATCGCTGAATTCGCTAAGAAAAACGACAAGCTGGAAATCAAGGGTGGCGTTATCGAGGGTAAAGTAGTTGATGCTGAGCAAATTAAAGCTCTGGCTTCCCTGCCGAACCGCGAAGGTCTCTTGTCCATGCTTCTTTCCGTCCTGCAAGCTCCAATGCGCAACGTTGCACTGGCAGTCAAAGCAGTGGCAGAACAAAAAGAAGGTCAAGGCGCGTAATCGTCTGATCGGTTAATGTTTTACAAATACTATTCCTTGAATGGAGGATTTACAAATGTCTAAAGACCAAATCTTGGAAGCCATTAAAGGCATGTCCGTTCTCGAACTGAACGATCTGGTAAAAGCAATTGAAGAAGAATTCGGCGTAACTGCTGCTGCTCCTGTAGCTGTAGTTGCTGGTGGCGGAGCAGAAGCTGCTGCTGAGCAAACTGAGTTCACTGTAAACCTGGTAAGCGGCGGCGCTTCCAAAATCAACGTAATCAAAGTTGTTCGCGAGCTGACTGGCTTGGGTCTGAAAGAAGCAAAAGACCTGGTAGACAACGCTCCAAAAACACTCAAAGAGGGCGTTTCCAAAGACGAAGCAGAAGCCCTCAAAGCAAAACTCGAAGAAGCTGGCGCTCAAGTAGAAGTAAAGTAAGTTAGCTTCCTTTAGGATATCCCCTTGCCTGCGGCAGGGGGATTTTCTATAAACTTTTGATGATAAAGGTTTATTTAAACGATGAGGAAGGGTGAATCACACGTGGCAGACCATTACTATACCAATCAACCGGGCGCTGCACATGATGAACAGCAATTTACGTTCAAGCTCCGTGGTAATGAATTTCGTTTCATAACGGATGCTGGCGTTTTTTCCCGAGACCGGATTGACTTTGGAAGTGTATTGCTCATCGAGAACATGGAGATCGACAGTCATGCGCGTGTGCTTGATGTGGGATGCGGGTATGGTCCGATGGGATTGACGGCTGCCAAGCTTGCTGATCATGGTCGAGTGACGATGATCGACGTGAACGAGCGTGCGGTTAACCTGGCTCGTCGTAATGCAGAAGCAAATGGTATTAAAAATGTTGAGGTTCGAGTGAGTGATGTCTACAACGGCGTACAAGGCGAGCAGTTTGATGTCATTCTGACCAATCCGCCTATTCGTGCGGGTAAGGAAATCGTTCATCGCATTTTTGTAGAAGGATACGACCTGTTAGTAGAAGGCGGAGAAATGTGGGTTGTCATTCAGAAAAAGCAAGGCGCCCCATCCGCATTGAAGAAGCTGCAGGAAACGTACCGCGAAGTAATAGAAGTAGATCGGGAAAAAGGCTATCACATATTCAGGGCAATCAAATAAGGTAAGAAGAAATCATTAGAAAAGTTTTCTTGACGCGAATAATTGAATGTGGTAGCATTATAAAATGTCAATATGGGATAAATGTCTATTTTTCAGCAATTCCCTGTCCGTCAAGCGTTTCTACTTTTTTCCTGAGATAGGAATGTTTGCGTGAAAACATGGGAATTCTTTTAAAATAGAGTTTCTCTGGGTTAAAAATGGTTGAAGCTGCTTTAACCCATTTTTATTTTTAGGCATTCGAATGCGACTGAAAGAAGTTGCCGAATGCCGAGTTTCTATGTGTGAAAACACAACCTGAGGGGTGAATAAGTTGGCAGGTAAAGTGATTCAAAGTGGCCGACACCGCCAGCGTCGTACGTATTCACGTATTAACGAAGTGCTGGGCCTTCCAAATCTCATCGAGATTCAACAAAAGTCCTACCAGTGGTTCCTTGATGAGGGGCTCCGTGAGATGTTCCAAGACATTTCGCCAATCCAGGACTTCACAGGTAATCTCGTGCTGGAGTTTATCGACTACAGCTTGGGAGAGCCGAAGTACGATGTTGACGAGTCGAAAGAACGTGACGTCACCTATGCGGCGCCTCTGCGTGTGAAGGTACGTTTGTTGAACAAAGAGACGGGAGAAGTGAAGGAACAAGAAGTATTCATGGGGGACTTCCCGCTCATGACCGAAACGGGAACCTTCATTATTAATGGTGCTGAGCGCGTTATTGTCAGCCAGCTTGTTCGTTCCCCCAGTGTATATTACAACACCAAAGTGGACAAAAACGGCAAGCAGACGTTTACAGCTACAGTAATCCCGAACCGGGGTGCTTGGCTGGAGCTGGAGACCGATGCGAAGGACGTTATTTATGTCCGCATCGACCGTACGCGAAAAATCCCGGTAACGGTTCTTTTGCGTGCGTTGGGCTTTGGTTCCGACATTGAGATTCTCAACTTGCTGGGTGAAGATGAATACATCAAGAACACGCTGGAAAAAGACAATACCGATTCTACGGAAAAAGCGCTCATTGAAATCTACGAGCGTCTTCGTCCGGGTGAGCCACCAACAGTCGAAAATGCGAAGAGCCTCTTGATCTCTCGTTTCTTCGACCCTAAGCGCTATGATTTGGCTTCTGTTGGTCGTTACAAAATGAACAAAAAGCTTCATTTGAAAAACCGTCTGTACAACCAACGTTTGGCTGAGACGCTGGTCGATACGACAACAGGTGAAATTTTTGCCGAAGCAGGTCAAATGATTGACCGTCGTGTCCTTGATCGCATCGTGCCAGCGCTGGAAGGAAACATCGGCTTTATCGATGTTCGTACGCATGGCGGTGTATTGGAAGATGAAGCGATTCATTTGCAATCTATCAATATTTTCTCTCCGATTGAGGATGGCAAGATCATCAAAGTAATCGGAAACGGAAATGTAGATAAGTCCTTCAAACATATTACGCCGGCGGATATCGTATCGGCGATCAACTATTTCATGAACCTCTTGCACGGTGTAGGTTCCACAGACGATATCGACCACTTGGGTAACCGTCGTCTGCGTTCCGTGGGTGAGCTTCTACAGAACCAATTCCGTATCGGTTTGTCCCGTATGGAACGTGTGGTTCGTGAGCGCATGTCCATCCAGGATCAAAACCAAATTACACCGCAAGCTCTCATTAACATCCGTCCAGTGATTGCATCACTGAAGGAGTTCTTTGGTAGCTCGCAGCTGTCTCAGTTCATGGATCAAACAAACCCATTGGCTGAGCTGACGCACAAACGCCGTCTGTCCGCACTCGGACCTGGTGGTTTGACGCGTGAGCGCGCGGGCTTCGAAGTGCGCGACGTTCACCATTCCCACTACGGTCGTATGTGTCCAATTGAGACGCCAGAGGGACCAAACATTGGTTTGATCAACTCCCTGTCGTCCTTTGCACGCATTAACGATTACGGATTCATTGAAACGCCTCGTCGTAAAGTAGATCCGGAAACGGGCTTCGTGTTGACTGATATCAGCTACTTGACTGCTGATGAGGAAGACGTGTTCAACGTGGCACAGGCGAATCAGCCACTTGATGAAGATGGTCGTTTCGTAAACGACATGGTAATCTGCCGTCGTAAAGGTGAGATCTTGAGCGTACCGCGCGATAAGGTAGACTTCATGGACGTATCTCCGAAGCAGGTTGTATCCGTAGCGACAGCGCTGATTCCGTTCCTCGAGAACGATGACGCCAACCGCGCACTGATGGGTTCAAACATGCAGCGGCAGGCCGTTCCGCTTTTGATTCCACAAGCACCGTTTGTCGGTACGGGTATGGAACATAAAGCAGCGCAAGACTCCGGCGTGGCGATCGTTGCCAAGCATCCGGGTCAAGTAGAGCGCGTAACGGCTCGCGAAATCTGGATTCGTCGTTACCAAGAAATCGACGGAAGAAAAGTTGCCGGCGATCTCGATAAATACAAAATGCACAAGTTTATCCGTTCCAACCAAGGTACCTGCATCAACCAGCGTCCAATTGTAAGCACTGGGGACTGGATTGAAAAAGGCGATATCATTGGGGACGGCCCATCCACTGAAAAAGGTGAATTGGCTCTCGGTCGTAACGTAATCGTTGCGTTTATGACGTGGGAAGGATACAACTACGAAGACGCGATTCTTCTGAGTGAAAAACTTGTAAAAGATGACGTGTATACGTCTATCCATATTGAAGAATACGAGTCCGAAGCTCGCGACACCAAGCTGGGTCCAGAGGAAATCACTCGCGATATTCCAAACGTTGGGGAAGATGCTCTGAAAAACCTGGACGAACGCGGTATCATCCGTGTTGGTGCGGAGATTCAGGACGGCGACATTCTCGTTGGTAAGGTTACACCTAAAGGGGTTACTGAGCTGACAGCAGAAGAACGCCTCCTGCATGCCATCTTCGGTGAAAAAGCTCGTGAAGTTCGTGATACATCCCTGCGCGTACCGCATGGTGGTTCCGGTATCATCGTAGACGTAAAAGTATTTACGCGTGAGAATGGCGACGAATTGCCACCAGGCGTAAACCAACTCGTTCGCGTTTACATCGCCCAAAAACGGAAAATCTCCGTGGGTGACAAAATGGCCGGTCGACATGGTAACAAAGGGGTTATCGCCCGCATCATGGCGGAAGAAGATATGCCGTTCCTGCCAGATGGCTCTCCAGTAGAGATCGTACTCAACCCGTTGGGCGTACCTTCGCGTATGAACATCGGTCAGGTATTGGAGACTCACTTGGGTATGGCGGCGAAGCTTCTGGGTATCCACGTAGCAACGCCGGTATTCGACGGTGCACGTCAGGCAGAAGTATTCGAAACGTTGGAAGAAGCAGGTCTGGATCGTGACGGAAAAACGATCTTGTTCGATGGTCGTACAGGTGAACCGTTTGACCGCCGTGTAACGGTAGGTTGCGTATACATGCTGAAACTGGCTCACTTGGTTGACGATAAAATCCATGCTCGTTCTACTGGTCCTTACTCTCTTGTTACGCAGCAGCCATTGGGTGGTAAAGCTCAATTCGGTGGACAGCGTTTCGGGGAGATGGAGGTTTGGGCATTGGAGGCATATGGTGCTGCCTACACCTTGCAAGAAATTCTCACTGTCAAGTCGGATGACGTCGTGGGCCGCGTGAAGACGTACGAAGCGATCGTTAAGGGCGAAAACGTTCCAGAACCAGGTGTTCCAGAGTCCTTCAAGGTATTGATCAAGGAACTCCAGAGCTTGGGTATGGACGTGAAGATTCTGTCCGGAGACGAGCAGGAGATTGAAATGCGTGAAATGGAAGACGAGGATGAAGGCAACGGTGAAAAACTGAACCTCGTTCTCGAAGGCGGAAGCTTGAACGACGAGTAAGATTCCGGTACCAAGGGAGGTAACGCCCTGTGATTGACGTGAACAACTTCGAATATATGAAGATCGGCTTGGCTTCCCCCGATAAGATCCGTTCGTGGTCTTTCGGGGAAGTGAAGAAGCCAGAGACGATCAACTACCGCACACTGAAACCGGAAAAAGACGGCTTGTTCTGTGAACGCATCTTTGGACCGACCAAGGACTGGGAATGCCATTGCGGTAAATACAAGCGTGTTCGTTATAAAGGTGTAGTGTGCGACCGTTGTGGCGTGGAAGTGACCCGCGCCAAAGTACGGCGTGAGCGCATGGGGCACATTGAACTGGCTGCCCCAGTTTCTCACATCTGGTACTTCAAAGGGATTCCAAGCCGTATGGGCTTGGTGCTCGACATGTCCCCTCGTTCCCTGGAGGAAGTTATCTACTTTGCTTCTTACGTAGTAACCGATCCAGGTGACACTCCTCTCGATAAAAAGCAATTGCTCTCCGAAAAAGAGTATCGCAACTATCGTGAGAAATACGGCCACTCCTTCCAAGCGATGATGGGAGCAGAAGCGATCAAGCGCCTGCTTGCTGAAATCGATCTGGATAAAGACGTGGAAACGCTAAAAGAAGATTTGAAAACGGCACAAGGCCAGCGTCGCAACCGTGCGATCAAGCGTCTGGAAGTGCTCGAGGCATTCCGCAACTCCGGTAACCACCCGGATTGGATGGTTCTCGACGTACTGCCGGTTATCCCGCCAGAGCTTCGTCCAATGGTTCAGTTGGATGGTGGACGTTTTGCCACTTCCGACCTGAATGACCTGTACCGCCGTGTAATCAACCGTAATAACCGTCTGAAGCGTCTGCTCGAACTGGGTGCTCCTGACATTATCGTACAAAACGAGAAACGCATGTTGCAGGAAGCAGTAGACGCGCTCATCGACAACGGTCGTCGTGGACGTCCAGTAACAGGACCAGGTAACCGTCCTTTGAAATCTCTCAGCCACATGCTGAAAGGTAAACAAGGTCGTTTCCGTCAAAACCTGCTCGGTAAGCGTGTTGACTACTCCGGTCGTTCCGTTATCGTTGTAGGACCTAACCTGAAGATGTATCAGTGCGGTTTGCCTAAAGAAATGGCACTGGAGCTCTTCAAACCGTTCGTGATGAAAGAGCTGGTTTCCAAAGGCCTCGCTCACAACATCAAGAGCGCAAAGCGCAAGGTTGAGCGCGTTCAGCCAGAGGTATGGGACGTTCTCGAGGACGTTATTCGCGAGCATCCGGTACTGTTGAACCGTGCCCCCACCTTGCACCGTCTGGGTATCCAGGCATTCGAACCAGTTCTGGTTGAAGGCCGTGCGATCCGTCTGCATCCACTCGTTTGTACAGCGTACAACGCGGACTTTGACGGTGACCAAATGGCGGTTCACGTTCCGTTGTCTGCTGAGGCACAGGCAGAAGCACGTATCCTTATGCTGGCAGCGCAGAACATCTTGAACCCGAAAGACGGTAAACCGGTAGTAACACCATCCCAGGACATGGTGCTTGGTTCCTACTACCTGACACTGGAACGTGAGGGCGACAAAGGCGAGGGTACGATCTATCGTGATCCTCACGATGCGATTGCCGCTTATCAGCAAGGCTTTATCAGCCTGCATACGCGCATTGCTCTGCCAGCGAAACGCCTGAACAAAACCAGCTTTACTGAACGTCAAGAGAACGCGCTTCTCGTAACGACAGTAGGGAAAGTGATCTTCAACGAGATATTCCCTGCAGATCTGCCGTTCATCAATGCACCCACCAAGGCTAACCTGCAATTTATGGTTCCAGACGAGTGCTTTATCTTTGATAAAGGTACAAATGTTTCAGAGTTCATCAAGAACCTGCCTGACCCGGGTGCAGTAAAGAAAGGCTTCTTGGGAACGATCATTTCCGAGTGCTTCCGTCGCTTCGGTACGATGAAAACGTCCATGATTCTTGACAGAATCAAGGAACTGGGCTTCACGTACTCGACAAAAGCAGGTATCACGATTGCCGTAGCGGACATTGCGGTACCAGGAAAGAAAAAAGACATCCTCGACGCAGCGGATGAAAAGGTTGCAACTGTCATGACGCAGTTCCGTCGCGGTTTGATCACCGAAGACGAGCGCTATGACCGCGTAATCTCCATCTGGTCCAAAGCGAAGGATGAAGTAACAGACGTTTTGATGAAGTCCATGGATAAGTTCAATGCGATCTTCATGATGGCGAACTCCGGTGCCCGTGGTAACGTATCCCAGATCACTCAGCTGGCTGGTATGCGCGGTCTGATGGCAAACCCATCCGGTCGAATCATCGAGTTGCCGATTAAATCCAACTTCCGTGAAGGTCTGACGGTTTTGGAGTACTTTATCTCCACGCACGGTGCGCGTAAAGGTCTCGCCGATACAGCCTTGCGTACAGCGGACTCGGGTTACCTGACTCGTCGTCTGGTAGACGTTGCCCAAGACGTGATTGTACGCGAAACCGATTGCGGAACAGATAAAGGTATCCGTGTAACAGCGATCAAGGATGGTAAAGAAGAAATCGAGAAGCTGTCTGACCGTCTGGTAGGACGTACTTGCTTCGAGACTTTGCGCCACCCTGAGACAAAAGAAATTATCGTGCACCGCAATGAGGAGATCTCTGAAGAGGTTGCCGAGTATATCGAAAAAGTTGGAATCACTGACGTTTACATCCGTAACGTACTTGCTTGCCGCACCAGCCATGGTGTCTGCAAACTGTGCTACGGACGCAACCTGGCAACAGGAGCCGAGGTGGAAGTGGGAGAAGCAGTCGGTATTATCGCTGCTCAGTCCATTGGTGAGCCGGGTACCCAGCTGACCATGCGTACCTTCCATACCGGTGGGGTTGCGGGAGACGATATTACCCAAGGTTTGCCGCGTATTCAGGAGTTGTTCGAAGCGCGTAATCCGAAAGGGCAAGCAGTCATCTCCGAAATTGATGGTGAAGTTGTTGATATTCGCGAAGGGAAAGATCGTCGCGAGATCGAAGTACGTGGAGAAGCGGAGAACAAAGTGTATGCAGCACCGTATGGCTCACGCATCAAGGTTTCTGTTGGTGTCAAGCTGAATGCTGGTGACGAGCTCACGGAAGGTTCCGTAGACCCGAAAGAAATGCTCAAAGTTCGTGGTATGCGCGGAGTTTCCAACTACATCTTGCAAGAGGTACAAAAAGTTTACCGTATGCAAGGGGTAGAAATTAACGACAAGCACGTAGAGGTAATGATTCGTCAGATGCTGCGCAAATTGCGCGTTATCGACAGCGGAGATACAGACCTCTTGCCAGGTTCCTATGTAGAGGTTCCTGAATTTGAGCAAGCGAACGCTAAAGTTCTCATGGAAGGCAGAAATCCAGCAGTGGGCCGTCCAGTTCTTCTGGGGATCACCAAAGCATCCCTCGAAACCGACTCCTTCCTGTCGGCAGCATCCTTCCAGGAAACGACTCGCGTTCTTACCGATGCAGCGATCAAAGGAAAAGTGGACCGCTTGCTAGGTTTGAAAGAGAACGTTATTATCGGGAAGCTGGTTCCAGCAGGTACCGGTATGTCACGTTACCGCAATGTAAAAGTTGCTAGTCAAGTAGATTACGAAGCAGAGCTGGAAGCAGCGAAAGCTGAGCAAGAAGCAGTTTCTGTAGAGTAATTGCGGGAAAAGCGCCCATCACCGATTGGTGGGCGCTTTCCTAAATAAAAATATCAAATGGGCGTTGACAACAACTAGCCCACCTGATATTATATTCAAGTGTGCCTGACATCTGTACTTTGGAGGATATGAGAATCATGTCTTATGAAAAAGTAGAGCGGGCCAAGGACTTGACAATCGGCATTAAGCAGACGATCAAAGCTGTGGAAAACCAACAGGTAGAAGCGGTGTATATCGCTGTTGATGCAGATAAGCGTTTGACCCAAAAAGTCGAGCTCCTTTGCAAAGAGAAGGGTGTTCCAGTCATTCATGTAGATTCCATGTATCGCTTAGGCAAAGCGTGCGGAATTGAAGTGGGAGCGGCTACTGCTGCGATTAAAAAAAGTGGTTAACGATGTTTTTGTCAGCGGCTTACACGTTGCGTAATGCTGGACAAGGACTTTCTATTTGACCTAAAAATGACTCACCTGGATCTGTGGTCTTGAAGATTGGGTATTAAGAAGGGAGGTAACATCATGCCTACAATTAACCAATTGGTGCGTAAAGGTCGCGAGGATAAGGTTGTGAAGTCGAAGTCCCCAGCTCTTCAAAAGGGGTACAACAGCTTCAAGAAAAGCCAAACTAACCAAAGCTCTCCTCAAAAACGTGGTGTTTGCACTCGTGTAGGTACCATGACTCCGAAAAAACCGAACTCCGCGTTGCGTAAATACGCTCGTGTGCGTTTGACTAACGGAATCGAGGTAACAGCTTACATCGGTGGTATTGGCCACAACCTGCAAGAGCATAGCGTCGTGCTGGTGCGCGGCGGTCGTGTAAAAGACTTGCCAGGGGTACGCTACCATATCGTTCGTGGTGCTCTTGACACTGCTGGTGTGAACAACCGTAAACAAGGTCGTTCCAAATACGGTACTAAGCGTCCGAAGCCAGGTCAAGCAGCAGCGAAGAAGTAATAAAAAAACGCCTGTGAAGTGGCGTGAATTTATAACGAAAAGAAGGAGGGAATACGATGCCTCGTAAAGGTCCTGTAACCCGTCGTGACGTGCTGCCTGATCCTATTCACAACAGCAAGTTGGTTACTCGCTTGATTAACCGCCTGATGTTGGATGGTAAGCGTGGTGTAGCTCAGAACATTCTCTACAACGCATTTGACATCATCCAGGAGCGCACAGGTCGCAACCCGATGGAAGTGTTTGAAGAAGCACTGAAAAACGTAATGCCAGTACTGGAAGTTAAAGCTCGCCGTGTAGGTGGTGCTAACTACCAAGTACCAATCGAAGTAAAACCGGAGCGCCGTACCACTCTTGGCCTGCGTTGGATGGTTAACTACTCCCGTAACCGTGGAGAGAAAACCATGGAACAACGTCTTGCTAACGAGATCATGGACGCTGCTAACAACACCGGTGCAGCAGTTAAAAAGCGTGAAGACACGCACAAGATGGCTGAAGCGAACAAAGCGTTTGCTCACTATCGCTGGTAGGAATTGAATCGGGTGTCCGTATTGGATACCCGTTTATTCTCAAACTCGAGTATGGAAGGAGCATACCTAATGGCTCGCGAGTTCTCTTTGCCGAATACGCGTAATATCGGTATCATGGCTCACATCGATGCTGGTAAGACGACGACTACTGAGCGTATTCTGTTCTACACTGGTCGCGTTCATAAAATTGGTGAGGTGCACGAAGGTGCAGCTACCATGGACTGGATGGAACAAGAGCAAGAGCGTGGTATCACGATCACTTCGGCTGCTACTACTGCTCAATGGAATGGCCATCGAATCAACATTATCGATACGCCAGGCCACGTAGACTTCACTGTAGAAGTTGAGCGCTCCCTCCGCGTTCTTGACGGTGCTGTAACCGTTTTTGACGCAAAAGGTGGCGTTGAGCCGCAAACCGAAACCGTATGGCGCCAAGCTGACCGTTATGGCGTACCACGCATGTGCTACATCAACAAAATGGATATCATGGGTGCTAACTTTGATATGTGCTTGGGTCAGATCAAATCTCGCCTGGGTGCAAATCCAGTAGCGATCCAATATCCAATCGGTGCAGAAGATCAATTCAAAGGTATGGTTGACCTGATTGAAATGAAGGCAATCGTATATACTGATGACTTGGGTAAAACTTCTGACTCCGCTGAAATTCCTGCTGACATCCTGGCACGTTGCGAAGAACTTCGCATGGCTATGGTTGAAGCAGCTGCTGAACAAGACGAAGAGCTCATGATGAAGTACTTGGAAGGCGAAGAGCTGACCAACGACGAAATCCGTGCTGCTCTGCGTAAGGGTACTATCGAGTGCAAACTGACGCCGGTAATGTGCGGTTCTTCTTACAAGAACAAAGGTGTTCAGCCTATGCTGGACAACGTAGTTGCTTACCTGCCGTCTCCGGTAGATATCCCTGCAATTAAAGGTACATTGCCAGATACTGAAGATGAAGTTGATCGTCCAGCTGACGACAACGGTCCGTTCTCTGCTCTTGCGTTCAAGATCATGACTGACCCGTATGTTGGTCGTTTGACTTTCTTCCGCGTATACTCCGGTGTACTGAACTCCGGTTCTTACGTTCTCAACTCTACCAAGGGTAAACGTGAGCGCGTTGGCCGTATCCTGCAAATGCACGCAAACCACCGTGAAGAGATCACAACGGTTTACTCCGGTGACATTGCAGCAGCTGTAGGTTTGAAAGATACAACAACTGGTGATACTCTGTGTGATGAAAAGGCTCCAGTAATCCTTGAGTCTATGGACTTCCCAGAGCCAGTTATTTCTGTTGCGATCGAACCAAAATCCAAAGCAGACCAAGACAAGATGGGTATCGGCCTGTCCAAGCTTGCTGAAGAGGATCCAACGTTCAGAACTCGTACAGATGAAGAGACTGGTCAAACAATCATCTCCGGTATGGGTGAGCTTCACCTGGAGATTATCGTAGACCGTCTGAAACGCGAATTTAAAGTTGAGTCGAACGTTGGTGCTCCACAGGTTGCTTACCGTGAAACATTCCGTAACGCAGCGAAAGTGGAAGGTAAATTCGTTCGTCAGTCCGGTGGTCGTGGTCAATACGGTCACGTTTGGGTGGAATTCGCTCCACTCGAAGCTGGTCAAGGCTTCCAATTCGAAAACAAAATCGTTGGTGGTGTAGTACCACGCGAATACATCCCTGCTGTTCAAGCGGGTATCGAAGAGTCCATGAAAAATGGTGTTATCGCCGGTTTCCCGCTGGTTGATATCAAAGCTACTATCGTAGACGGTAGCTACCATGATGTTGACTCCAACGAGATGGCATTTAAAGTAGCAGGTTCCCTCGCATTGAAGGAAGCTGCGAAAAAATGTGGCGCTGTACTACTCGAGCCAATCATGAAAGTAGAAGTTACAATGCCAGAAGAGTACATGGGCGACGTTATGGGCGACCTGAACTCCCGCCGCGGTCGTATCGAAGGTATGGAAGCTCGTGCAAATGCACAAGTAATCCGTGCAATGGTACCACTGTCCGAGATGTTTGGTTACTCCACAATTCTTCGTTCCCGTACCCAAGGCCGTGGCGTTTACTCCATGGTGATCGACCACTACGAAGAAGTACCTAAATTTATCGCTGAAGAGATCATCAAGAAATCTAAAGGCGAATAATTACAGGTTACAGCTTTATCTTGCAATCAGAAAGGTTTACAATATGGAAGGGACAACCATTCGTAAGGTAAACCTTTCTTCAAACCATAAAACCCTTATCTATAAGGAGGCTTTTCTCTCATGGCTAAAGCGAAATTTGAGCGTAATAAACCACACGTTAACATTGGTACCATCGGTCACGTTGACCATGGTAAAACTACCCTGACTGCTGCTATCACAACTGTTTTGGCACAAACAGGTCAAGCACAAGCAATGAACTATGCATCTATCGACGCTGCTCCAGAAGAAAAAGAGCGCGGTATCACTATCAACACTGCTCACGTTGAGTATGAAACTGAAAACCGTCACTATGCTCACGTTGACTGCCCTGGTCACGCGGACTATGTGAAAAACATGATTACTGGTGCTGCTCAAATGGACGGCGCGATCCTGGTTGTATCCGCAGCTGATGGCCCTATGCCACAAACTCGCGAGCACATCCTGCTCTCCAAACAAGTAGGCGTACCTTACATCGTAGTATTCATGAACAAATGCGACATGGTAGACGATGAAGAGTTGTTGGAACTGGTTGAAATGGAAATCCGTGACCTGTTGTCTCAATATGAGTTCCCAGGTGACGACACTCCAGTAATCAAAGGTTCTGCTAAAGAAGCTTTGGACAACCCAACTGGTGAGTGGGCTAAGAAAATTGGCGAACTGATGGAAGCTGTTGACAGCTACATCCCAACTCCTGAGCGTGCAACTGACAAGCCGTTCCTGATGCCTGTAGAGGACGTGTTCACGATCACTGGTCGTGGTACTGTTGCTACTGGTCGTGTAGAGCGCGGTATCGTTAAAGTTGGTGACCAAGTAGAAATCATTGGTCTGGCTGAAGAAACTAAAAACACAACTGTAACTGGTGTTGAGATGTTCCGCAAATTGCTGGATCAAGCTCAAGCTGGTGACAACATCGGTGCTCTGCTGCGCGGTGTAGACCGTAACGACATCGAGCGTGGACAATGCTTGGCGAAACCAGGTTCCGTTAAGCCTTACACTAAGTTCAAAGCAGAAGTTTACGTTCTGTCCAAAGAAGAGGGCGGACGTCACACTCCTTTCTTTGCTAACTACCGTCCACAATTCTACTTCCGTACAACTGACGTAACAGGTATCATCCAACTGCCAGAAGGCGTTGAAATGATCATGCCTGGCGACAACACTGAGTTCACTGTAGAACTGATCGCTCCAGTAGCGATGGAACAAGGTACTCGCTTCGCGATCCGCGAAGGTGGCCGTACAGTAGGCGCTGGCGTTGTAGCTTCTATCGACGCGTAAGATATACGGATATACAAAACCCGACAACTTTGGTTGTCGGGTTTTTTTATGTGCATTTATCGAACTTTTAAATAACTCCCATCAAAATCATTCAATTTGCCTCTCGAAGCAATATGCTACAATACCATCAGGATTGGATGGGGGATATCAGAGATGAAAAATAACGAGCGATTATTGTTTCTTATGCTTGCAGGTGTTGTCACGCTATGGGGCTTGAATGTCGTTATGGTAAAGTATTTAACAACGTTTCCTCCATTATATGTCGCGGCTATACGCATGACTGTCGGTGGAATCTGTTTATCGCCACTCATCTTCTTATACCGAAAGAGTTTGCGATTCAGCAAAACAGATTGGTTCTTATTGGCCGGAGTCGGTGCTAGTTCTATCGCACTTCATCAAATAACGCTTGCGGCCGGTGTTCAATACACGACAGCAGGAAATGCTTCGCTTATTCTTGGATTAAATCCGTTGGCAACGGCACTCTTGGCGATGCTTTTCTTAGGGGAAGGCATGTCGTTGAAAAAAGGACTTGGGATTGGAATGGGTTTTGCAGGAGTGTTGATTGTCGTCATCTCTCAGCACGGCGGCCTTCATATGAATGGTTGGGGAGATGCCATAATGTTTTTCTCCATGCTCATGTATGTGACAGGTGGTTTACTCATTCGGAAATTGGTTGTAAGAGGTGTACCGGTACTTTTAATTACGGCTTTATCGCAAATGTTTGGGGTCATCTTCTTGTGGGGAGTCGCATTGACTGTTCAACCAGCTTCCTATTATCTTTCTTTGGACGTTTCATCCTTCCAATGGCTTGTAATTTTTGCTTCAGGTGCGCTATCAACTGCGCTTGGCTCGATCGGCTGGAATTACGGGATACGTCAGCTGGGAGCGAGTCGAACAGCTGTTTTCTTAAATGGAATGCCGATGGCCAGTTTGGTATTTGCAGCGATATTTCTGGGAGAAAGCCTTCAACTCGTACACTTACTAGCATTGTGTATGATCGTAGGCGGTGTATATTTAGGATCGCGTAGCTTGGTGAGACCCAAAACTACTCGTGCAGCAGCAACCTCTGATATAACAACAAAAGCGTAGGACACTCAATTGTCCTACGCTTTTTCTTATTGATCCCACTTATTGACCATATGGTGAGCAGTTAAACGCAAGCGATCAAAGATTTGCTTCCGAATTTCGCCATCTAGTCCTGTCAGATCCATGGCTCTATCCATACAAGAGAGCCAAGCCTCTGCCTGTACAGGTCCAATAGGGAACGGCATGTGTCGCGCTCGCAGCATCGGATGACCGTGTGCGTCTGAATACAGGCTTGGACCACCGAGAAACTGTGTCAAAAACTGATACTGACGTTCCTTCACGTGGGTTAAATCTTCCGGAAAGAGGTCGGTAATGTCGGGATGCTGCTTTACCAGATCATAAAAGGTATCGACAAGACGGGCCAAAGTATCTGCACCGCCAATGATTTCATAAGGGGTTTGATTCACATCAGACATTGAGGTAAACCTCCATTTCATAACGATTACAACCATAAGTATAACGTCTTCCTTCTATTATAGATAGATGACCCGACGAGTTGGCAGGTAATCCCGCTTGCCTTCTTTCACGGAAATCTGTAATATTGTCAAGGTGAGCCATTCAGTAGGCACACCATGTACAAAAAATTATGCGGAAACCCAAGAAAAAACTTGCGTTGCCCAAATCTTTTTAGTACAATATTGAATGTTGGTCATGGACTTGCGATGATGTGGGAGGTTGCTGACACACCCGGCCCCTTTGCCATGACCGGGGTGCAGGATATTTCCACGGAGAAATGTCTGTTTAAAAAATGGGCGAAAAAGGAGGGACTTCAATGGCAAAGCAAAAGATTCGTATTCGTTTGAAAGCGTATGATCACAAAATCCTGGATCAGTCCGCAGAAAAAATTGTGGACACTGCGAAGCGTTCCGGTGCTAACGTATCCGGTCCGATTCCACTCCCTACGGAGAAAGCAGTTTACACGATCCTGCGTGCGGTTCATAAGTACAAAGATTCTCGCGAGCAATTCGAGATGCGTACACACAAACGTTTGATCGACATCTTGAACCCAACACCACAAACAGTAGATGCTTTGATGCGTCTGGATCTGCCATCTGGTGTGGACATCGAGATTAAACTGTAAGGTCCCAAAAAGCGATACACGCGCAGACGTTGTCTTGATAAGCGTGTTATACCAAGCAACAAACCCTTAAAATGGCACCCCTGCGCATCGATGGGGACTTGATACAACATAAAAAGCGTTTTACTGAAATAAGCACAGGAGGTGGCACAAATGACCAAAGGAATCTTAGGGAAAAAACTTGGCATGACTCAAGTTTTTGGTCCAAACGGAACAGCGACTGCTGTAACGGTTATCGAAGTAGGTTCCAACGTAGTTCTCCAGAAGAAAGACGTTGAGACTGACGGTTATGAAGCAATTCAAATCGGTTTCGAAGACAAAAAAGAACAGCGCGCTAACAAGCCGGAAAAAGGACATGCAGCGAAAGCTAATACTGCTCCTAAGCGCTTCATTCGCGAAATTCGCGGAGTTAACCTCGCAGATTACGAGGTTGGTCAAGAGTTGAAAGCTGACATTTTTGCCGAGGGAGAAATGGTGGACGTAGCTGGCGTATCCAAGGGTAAAGGTTTCCAAGGTGCGATCAAACGTCACAATCAATCCCGCGGTCCTATGGCTCACGGTTCGCGTTACCACCGCGGTCCAGGTTCCATGGGTGCTGTAGCTCCAAACCGCGTATTTAAAGGTCAAACCCTGCCAGGTCAAATGGGTGGCGACAATGTTACCATTCAAAACCTGGAAGTAATTAAAGTAGATACAGAACGTAACCTGGTTCTCGTAAAAGGCTCCGTGCCTGGTCCGAAAAACAGCTGCGTACTGGTATCCACGGCAGTCAAGAAGAACTAGTAAGGAAAGGAGGAACTGACATGCCGAAAGTAGCTCTTTATAACCAAACCGGTTCTCAAGTTGGCGAAATCGATCTGGCAGACAGCGTATTTGGTATCGAGCCTAACAGCGCAGTTCTGTACGATGCGATCGTGATGCAACAAGCATCCCAACGCCAAGGTACACATGATGTAAAGAACCGTTCTGAAGTACGTGGTGGTGGCCGCAAGCCATGGCGCCAAAAAGGTACAGGTCGTGCACGCCAAGGTTCCATTCGCTCTCCGCAATGGAAAGGTGGCGGTGTTGTATTCGGTCCAACTCCGCGCAAATACGGTTACAAACTGAACCGTAAAGTTCGCCGTTTGGCTCTGAAATCTGCACTTTCCACGAAAGTACAAAACAACGAACTCCTGGTATTGGAAGCTTTGAACTTCGCAGCTCCTAAAACTAAGGAAATGACAGCTGTTCTGAGCAGCTTGAAAGTAGATCGCAAAGTTCTGATCGTTACTTCCGAGTACGACCAAAACGTAGCGCTCGCTTCCCGTAACATCCCAGGTGCAAAAATCGTAGATGCTGCAGGCATTAACGTTCTTGATCTGGTAGCGCATGACAAAGTAATCGTGACGAAAGAAGCGGTTGCGAAAGTAGAGGAGGTGCTCGCATAATGAAGAGCCTTCATGATGTCCTTAAACGCCCTGTCATTACCGAGCGCACCACTGATATGATGGCTGAGAAGAAGTACGTTTTCGAAGTACCTCTCAAAGCTAACAAAACAGAAATCAAACAAGCTGTTGAAAAAGTATTTGGCGTAAAAGTAGAAGCAGTTAACACAGTTCGTGTACCTGCGAAACCAAAACGCTACGGAAAATACTCCGGTTACACGTCCGAGTGGAAGAAAGCAATCGTTAAGCTGACTGATGACAGCAAAGAATTGGCCTTCTACGAGGGAGTATAACCTCGACGACTACCGAAAAGGAGGGTATTAACATGGGTATCAAAAAGTTTAAACCGACTTCTCCTGGTCGTCGCCAAATGACGGTTTCTACTTTCGAGGAGATCACCACGTCGACTCCCGAAAAATCCTTGTTGGCGCCTCTCAGCAAAAAAGCTGGTCGCAACAACCAAGGTAGAATTACCGTTCGTCATCAAGGTGGCGGTCATAAACGTAAATACCGTATTATTGACTTCAAACGTAACAAAGATGGTATCATTGGTCGCGTAGCAACCATTGAATACGATCCAAACCGTTCCGCTAACATCGCGCTGATCAACTATGCAGACGGTGAAAAGCGTTACATTATCGCTCCACACAACCTGAAAGTGGGCGACCAGATCGTATCCGGAGCAGATGCCGACATCAAAATCGGTAACGCACTGCCAATGGAGAAAATCCCGGTAGGTACTACCATCCACAACATCGAGCTGAAACCTGGTAAAGGCGGCCAATTGGTGCGCGCTGCTGGTACATCTGCTCAATTGCTTGGTCGTGATGGTGAGTTCGTAATCGTTCGCCTGTCTTCCGGTGAAACTCGCCGCATCCACAACGTATGCCGCGCTACTATCGGTCAAGTAGGTAACCTGGATCACGAATTGCTGAACATCGGTAAAGCAGGACGTTCCCGCTGGTTGGGTATTCGTCCAACTGTTCGCGGTAGCGTAATGAACCCGAACGATCACCCACACGGTGGTGGTGAAGGTCGCGCTCCAATCGGTCGTAAGGCTCCTGTTACTCCTTGGGGTAAACCAACCCTGGGTCTCAAGACTCGCAAGAAGAAGAACAAGTCCGACCAATACATCATCCGCCGCCGCAAGAAGTAAGGTAGGCTGATACTATAACCGAACGCCTTTGGCGAAGGGAGGTTCACTAATGGGACGTAGCTTAAAAAAGGGTCCTTTCGTGGATGACCACTTGATGAAAAAAGTTGACGAGCAAAATGAAAAGAACGAGAAACGCGTGATCAAAACTTGGTCTCGCCGTTCCACCATCTTCCCTGATTTCGTAGGACACACGTTTGCAGTTTACGATGGCCGCAAACATGTACCAGTATACGTATCGGAAGACATGGTTGGTCATAAATTGGGTGAATTCGCACCAACTCGTACCTTCAAGGGTCACGTCGACAACGACAAGAAGTCCAAGAAGCGCTAATTTTCTCTTGACAGAGAGGAGGTACAAAGATGGAAGCAAAAGCAGTTGCACGCAACATTCGCATCGCGTCTCGTAAAGTCCGCCTGGTGGTAGACTTGATCAGAGGCAAGCAAGTAGGTGAAGCTTTGGCGATCTTGAAACACACGCCAAAGGCAGCTTCTCCAGTTGTTGAAAAACTCCTGAAGTCGGCTATTGCAAACGCTGAGCACAACTACGAGATGGATCCAAACAGCCTCGTAGTGGGTAAAATCTTCGTAGACCAAGGTCCTACGTTGAAGCGTTTCCGTCCGCGCGCTATGGGTCGCGCTAGCCGCATCCATAAACGCACGAGCCACATCACAGTGGTACTAAACGAGAAATAAGGAGGGATTACGTGTGGGTCAAAAGGTAAGCCCGGTAGGTCTTCGGATCGGTGTCATTCGTGACTGGGAGTCCAAATGGTACGCTGACAAGGACTTCGCAACTCTGTTGCACGAAGACTTGAAAATCCGCAAGTATGTAAAAGGGCGTCTGAAAGATGCTGCTGTATCCACGATCGAAATCGAGCGCGCAGCTAATCGCGTGAACGTTACGATTCACACCGCTAAGCCTGGTATGGTAATTGGTAAAGGTGGTTCAGAGGTTGAAACTCTGCGCAAAACCCTGACTGATCTGACTGGCAAACGCGTTCATATCAATATCAACGAAATCAAACGTCCGGATCTGGATGCTACTCTGGTAGCTGAAAATATTGCACGCCAATTGGAAAACCGCATTTCTTTCCGCCGTGCGCAAAAGCAATCGATCACTCGTACGCTGCGCTCTGGTGCTAAAGGTATCAAAACCTTGGTAAGCGGTCGTCTTGGCGGCGCGGACATCGCACGTTCTGAAGGTTACAGCGAAGGTACTGTTCCACTTCACACATTGCGCGCTGACATCGACTACGGTACTGCTGAAGCACATACCACTTATGGTCGCATCGGTGTTAAAGTGTGGATCTATCGTGGAGAAGTCCTTCCAGCGAGAAAGAACGTCGCTACTGAGGAAGGAGGCAAGTAATCATGTTGACGCCAAAACGCGTGAAACACCGTAAACAACACCGCGGGAAAATGGCTGGTAACGCAAAAGGCGGTACTACTGTTGCGTTCGGTGAATACGGATTGCAAGCAATGGAACCATCTTGGGTAACTAACCGTCAGATCGAGGCAGCTCGTATCGCGATGACTCGTTACATCAAACGTGGTGGTAAAGTTTGGATCAAAATTTTCCCAGATAAACCAGTAACACAAAAACCGCTCGAAGTCCGCATGGGTTCCGGTAAAGGTTCTCCTGAGAAATGGGTAGCGGTAGTGAAGCCAGGCAAGATCATGTTCGAGCTTGCTGGTGTTCCTGAAGAAGTCGCTCGCGAAGCTATGCGTCTGGCTATGCACAAACTGCCAATCAAGTGCAAGTTCGTGAAGCGTGAAGAAGTGGGTGGTGACGCACATGAAGGCTAATGAGTACCGTAATTTGACCACTGCCGAGATCGAACAAAACGTTACTTCTTTGAAAGAAGAGTTGTTCAACCTTCGTTTCCAGCTGGCTACGGGTCAACTCGAAACCACATCTCGTATTAAACAAGTGCGTAAGGATATTGCTCGTGCGAAAACCGTCCTGCGCCAGAGAGAATTGGGAATCGGCTAATTATAGGAAGGAGGTTTGAACGATGACCGCAGATCGCAATATGCGTCGAACAGTTGTAGGTCGCGTTGTTTCCGACAAGATGGATAAAACCATTGTTGTTCTTGTTGAAACTTACAAGACACATCCTTTGTACGGCAAACGCATGAAATTCTCGAAAAAGTTCAAGGCTCACGACGAGAACAACACGGCAAAAGTGGGCGACATCGTAGAAATCATGGAAACTCGTCCATTGTCTAAAGACAAGCGTTTCCGTTTGGTACGTATCGTCGAAGAGGCAGTAATCGTATAAGTCAGATTTTCGGATATTAATTCCGAAAGGAGGAACAGTAAATGATCCAAACTCAGACGAGATTGGCTGTTGCTGACAACTCCGGTGCAAAGGAACTCATGTGCATCAAGGTTCTGGGTGGTTCCGGTCGTAAAACGGCGAACATCGGTGATGTTATCGTGTGCTCCGTAAAATCCGCTACACCCGGCGGCGTTGTCAAGAAAGGTCAAGTAGTTAAAGCGGTAGTAGTACGCACAGTAAGTGGCGTTCGTCGTAACGATGGTTCTTACATCCGTTTCGATGAAAATGCAGCTGTAGTTATCAAAGACGATCAATCCCCACGTGGTACTCGTATCTTTGGACCTGTGGCTCGTGAGCTCCGCGATAAGGATTTCATGAAGATCATCTCTCTGGCTCCAGAGGTTATCTAATTGAACGGCAAAACTCAGGCAGTTTGTTCGATAGGAGGTGCACCAAGCGATGCACGTTAAAAAAGGCGACACTGTTATCGTAAATGCGGGCAAAGATAAAGGCAAAAAAGGTCGCGTTCTCGCTGCTTATCCAAAGAAAGAACGCGTTCTGGTTGAAGGTATCAACCTCGTGAAGAAACATAGCCGTCCGTCCCAAGCTAACCCGCAAGGTGGCATTGTGACTCAAGAAGCAGCTATTCACGTATCCAACGTATCTTTGATCGATCCGAAGTCCGGAAAAGCTACTCGCATCGGTTACAAAGTTTTGGATAACGGCAAGAAAGTTCGGTACGCGAAAAAGTCTGGCGAAGTACTCGACAAGTAGTCAGGTTGGAAAGGAGGATATCCTAGATGGCAACAAGATTGAAAGAAAAGTATACGAGCGAAATCGTGCCTAGCTTGATGAGCAAGTTCAACTACACTTCCATCATGCAAGTGCCGAAAGTAGAAAAGATCATCATCAATATGGGTGTTGGCGAAGCGGTAGCGAACGCTAAGTCCTTGGATACTGCAATTGAAGACCTGCAAATCATCGCTGGTCAAAAGCCTGTAGTAACAAAGGCTAAGAAATCCATCGCGGGTTTCAAATTGCGTGAAGGTATGCCGATCGGTGCGAAGGTTACTCTGCGCGGCGAGCGTATGTACCACTTCCTCGACAAATTGATGAACGTATCTCTCCCGCGTGTTCGTGACTTCCGTGGAATTTCTTCCAAGGCTTTTGACGGTCGCGGTAACTACACACTTGGTCTGAAGGAACAACTGATCTTCCCTGAGATCGAGTACGATAAAATTGATAAAGTTCGTGGTATGGACATCGTTATTGTTACTTCCGCGAAAACGGATGAGGAAGCTCGTGAGTTGCTGACTCAAATGGGTATGCCATTCCGTAAATAAACCCACTCGTAAGGAGGGAAGAATGTGGCAAAGAAATCAATGATCATCAAGCAACAGCGGGAGCCGAAGTTTGCAGTACGCGCGTACACACGTTGCGAGCGTTGCGGACGTCCTCACTCCGTATTGCGCAAATTTAAACTCTGCCGTATTTGCTTCCGTGAACTTGCTTATAAAGGTCAAATTCCAGGCGTGAAAAAAGCAAGCTGGTAATTTGAAACGGGAAGGAGGTTTTCTCTCATGGTTATGACTGATCCAATCGCAGATATGTTGACACGAATTCGTAACGCCAACATGGTTCGCCACGAGAAAGTGGAAATCCCGGCGTCGACCATCAAGAAGGAAATCGCGCGCATTCTGAAAGAAGAAGGCTTCATCCGCGATGCGGAGTTTGTTGAAGACAACAAACAAGGAATCATCCGCGTATTCCTGAAATATGGTGCAGGCAACGAGCGTGTTATCACAGGTCTGAAACGTATCTCCAAGCCAGGACTTCGTGTTTATGCAAAGAACAATGAAGTACCTAAGGTTTTGGGTGGTCTCGGTTGCGCGATCATCTCTACATCCACTGGTGTAATGACTGACAAGCAAGCTCGTCAAGCTCACGTAGGTGGAGAGGTTCTCGCATACATTTGGTAATTAACAGATTGTAAATAGCACAGGAGGTGCACCACATGTCTCGTGTCGGTAGAAAACCGATCGTGGTCCCTGCAGGCGTTACCCTCACTCTGAACGGTACTGAGCTGACGGTAAAAGGCCCTAAGGGTCAACTCGTTCGTAGCTTCCATGAAGATATCAAAATCAACGTCGCTGAAAACGAAGTAATCATTGAGCGTCCAAGCGATAACAAACTTCACCGTTCCCTGCATGGTACGACTCGTGCGCTGGTATCCAACATGGTAACTGGCGTATCTGAAGGCTTCACTCGTACCCTGGAACTGGTCGGTGTAGGTTACCGTGCTGCTAAGTCCGGCAACGGTGTTACTCTCTCTCTTGGTTTCTCCCACCCAGTGGAAGTTACTCCAGAAGAGGGTATCGAAATTGATGTACCAAACCAAACCACTTTGGTGGTAAAAGGTATCAACAAAGAGCGCGTAGGCCAAGTTGCTGCTGAAATCCGTTCTCTGCGTAAACCTGAGCCATACAAAGGTAAAGGTATCAAGTACAGCAATGAAGTTGTTCGTCGTAAAGAAGGTAAAAAAGGTAAATAAGCTTCTAGCTTCATGAGAAAGGAGGCCGCTTAATGTTTACGAAAGCTGATAAAAACAAAGCTCGGAAAAAACGTCATCTGCGAATCCGCAAACGTGTGATTGGTTCTACCATTCGCCCACGTCTGAACGTATTCCGTTCTTCTAAGCACATCTACGCTCAATTGATCGACGATGCAACTGGCGTAACACTGGTATCTGCATCTTCTTTGGATAAAGAGCTGGGCCTGAATAATGGCGCTAACGTGGAAGCTGCTACAGCTGTTGGCACACTGATCGCTAAGCGTGCACAAGAAAAAGGTGCGACTGAAGTGATTTTTGACCGCGGTGGTTACATCTATCATGGACGTATTAAAGCACTGGCAGAAGCAGCTCGTGAAGCTGGTCTGCAATTCTAACAACAAGGAGGGTAAGGAATGCGTATCGACCCTAGCAAATTAGAGCTCGAAGAAAAAGTAGTCGCAGTTAACCGTGTAGCAAAAACGGTTAAAGGTGGACGTCGTATGAGCTTCAGCGCCTTGGTTGTTGTGGGAGACCGTAACGGCCACGTAGGTGCTGGTATGGGTAAAGCTCAAGAAGTTCCAGACGCCATTCGCAAAGCGATTGACGATGCTAAGAAAAAATTGATCCGTGTACCGATGAGAGGAACAACTGTTCCGCACCAAGTACTGTGCCAATTCGGCGCTGGTAAGGTTCTCATCAAGCCTGCTGCCCCTGGTACAGGTGTTATCGCTGGTGGACCTGTTCGTGCCGTACTCGAACTGGCTGGTGTAGGCGATATCTTGAGTAAATCTCTTGGTTCCAACAATCCTATCAACATGGTCAACGCTACGCTGGAAGGCCTCGGTCGTCTGAAAACAGCGGAAGATGTCGCGAAATTGCGCGGTAAGACTGTTGACGAGTTGTTGGGTTAATAAGGAGGGAATGAACATGGCAAAATTGCAAATCACCCTCAAACGCAGCCTGATCGGTCGTACAGTAGATCAGCAAGACACTGTAAAAGCTCTGGGTCTTCGCAAAATCAACTCCACTGTAGTGAAGGAAGATAATCCTGCAATCCGTGGAATGGTTTTCAAAGTGAAGCACTTGGTAGAAGTGAAAGAAGTAGAAGCTTAATTGAACATCTCAATTAGTTAGGAGGTGCAACGTATGAAATTGCATGAACTGCAACCTGCAGAAGGATCCCGTCACACTCGTAAGCGCATCGGTCGCGGTATTGGTAGCGGTACTGGCAAAACTGCTGGTAAAGGTCACAAAGGTCAAAACGCTCGTTCCGGTGGCGGCGTACGCCCAGGTTTCGAGGGTGGTCAAAACCCATTGTACCGTCGTCTGCCTAAGCGTGGTTTCACTAACATTAGCCGCAAAGAATTTGCGATTGTTAGCTTGGACGCGCTGAACCGTTTCGAAGAGGGCACTGTAGTAACACCTGAGCTGTTGAAAGAAACTGGTGTTATCAGCGCGCTGCGCGACGGTGTTAAGGTTCTTGCTAACGGTGAACTGACTGTGAAGCTGACTGTAAAAGCTCACAAGTTCTCCGGAGCTGCTGCTGAGAAGATCGCACAAGTCGGTGGAACAACCGAGGTGATCTAATGTTAGCGTCCTTAACTAACATTTTCAAAATTAGCGACCTTCGTCGCAAAATCCTTTTTACGCTTATGATGCTGGTCGTTTTCCGGATCGGAAGCTATGTGCCAGTTCCTAACGTAAATGTCGAGTTGTTTCAGCAGAATACAAACCAATTACTGGGCTTGTTAAACACCTTCTCAGGTGGAGCACTGCATAACTTCTCGATTTTTGCCATGGGTATCATGCCGTACATTACGGCATCGATTATCATGCAGCTGATGTCTATGGATGTTGTGCCTAAGCTTACGCAATGGGCTCGTGAAGGGGAAGTTGGCCGTCGCAAGATTGCCACCGTTACCCGTTACGCTACGATTATCCTTGGTTTGATTCAGTCTGTAGGGATGACGATTGGATTCAACAATATGGCGCCTGGTTTGCTGAACGACACTTCGGTTAGCAGCTATGCACTCATTGCGTTGACATTGACAGCTGGGACCGCATTCATGATGTGGATGGGGGAACAGATTACGGAGAAGGGTATCGGTAACGGGATTTCGATCCTGATCGTTGGCGGGATCGTCGCTAACATTCCGCAAGGGATTACGACGATTTACACAACACAGTTCGCTGACCCATCTCAAAACGTATTCTTCAGCATCGTCAAAGTTCTGCTTATCCTATTGGTGATCCTCGCCATTATTGTCGGGGTTATCTTTATGCAGCAAGGCCTTCGTAAGATTCCAGTGCAATATGCGAAACGAGTGGTTGGACGCAAAATGTACGGTGGTCAATCTACCCACATTCCACTGAAAATCAACTCTGCTGGTGTTATTCCTGTTATCTTTGCGGTATCGCTGGTAATGTTCCCGTCAACGATTGCTCAGTTCTGGGTGGATGCATCCGGTCAAGGATTTGCTAACTGGATTTATCAGAACTTCCAAGTCAACCAACCATTAGGAATGACGCTTTACGCTATCTTGATTCTCGGATTCACCTACTTCTACACATTCGTACAGATCAACCCTGTACAAATGGCAGAAAACATGAGAAAAAATGGCGGTTACATTCCTGGTATCCGACCTGGTAAAAACACTGAGGTATTCATTACTCGTACATTAAACCGGTTAACATTGGCGGGCGCTTTGTTCTTGATGATTATTGCGATTTTGCCATTCTTCTTCGGCAGTCTTGCAAACTTGCCACAATCCATTTACATCGGTGGTACATCGCTGTTGATCGTGGTTGGGGTAAGCTTGGATACAATGAAGCAGATTGAAAGTCAAATGATCAAACGCCACTACCAAGGGTTTATCAAGTAATGACTTAGATGTTTACAGAAAAGCTTCTGTAGCTTTTTCGATGGGACGGAGGGAATGGACGTGAACATAATTCTGATGGGACTGCCTGGAGCCGGTAAAGGGACACAGGCAGAACGTATCGTAAAAGAGTTTGACATCCCGCACATTTCGACTGGCGACATGTTCCGAGCTGCGGTCAAAAACGAAACGCCGCTCGGACTAGAGGCTAAATCCTACATGGATAAAGGACATCTCGTCCCAGACGAGGTCGTCATTGGTATTGTGCGGGAGCGCCTTTCGATGGATGACTGCGCAAAGGGATTCCTCTTAGATGGTTTTCCGCGCACAGTTCCTCAGGCGGAAGCGTTGACAGCTACAGTAAAAGAGCTGGGACGCGAAATTGACCATGTAATTAACATCAACGTTCAACGCGAGCAATTGATTGAACGTCTGACCGGTCGCTGGATCTGCCCTGTTTGCGGTGCTAGCTATCACACGATGTTCAATCCTCCAAAAGAGGCTGGCGTATGTGATAAAGATGGTGGTAAGCTGTATCAGCGTGAAGACGACAAGATCGAAGTGGTAACACAACGCCTTGACGTGAATATCGCTCAAACACAGCCACTTATCGACTACTACTCCGCACAGGAACTTCTGCGAGATATCGATGGAGAACAAGATATCCAGGTAGTGTTTGCGGAAATTAAGTCATTGTTGCGAGGGTAATTGCGAATGATTATCCTAAAGTCGAAAGCAGAACTTGAGGTTATGCGCGAAGCTGGTCGTATCGTCGCACTCACCCATCAAGAACTGGCCAAGGCGATCAAGCCTGGTGTCACGACGAAGCAGCTAGACGAAATTGCCGAGACCTTTATTCGAAGCATGGGAGCAATTCCATCGTTTAAAGGCTATGGTGGCTTTCCAGGAAGTATCTGTGCTTCAGTCAATGAAGAACTCGTACACGGGATCCCAGGTAAACGGGCGTTACAAGAAGGAGACATTATCAGTATCGACATTGGTGCCCAGTTTCAGGGTTACCATGGCGACTCCGCTTGGACGTATCCGGTCGGTATGATTTCAACAGAAAACCAGATGCTGCTCAGAGTAACGGAAGAGTCGTTGTACAAGGGGCTTGAAAAAGCTGTTCCGGGTGGACGCTTATCCGACATCTCTCATGCGATTCAGGTTCATGCAGAAGCTGCCGGCTTCACACTCGTTCGCGAGTATGTGGGGCATGGGATCGGGCAAAACTTGCACGAAGATCCGCAGGTTCCTAATTACGGCCCTCCTGATCGAGGACCGCGGTTAAAACCAGGCATGGTGTTGGCAATTGAGCCAATGGTAAATGCCGGCGAACGTTATGTCCGCACATTGGAGGACAATTGGACGGTAGTAACAGTGGATCGGAAAACTTGTGCTCATTTTGAACACACCATCGCGATTACGGAAGATGGCTATGAGATTTTTACACGGACATAAAAACGGTAGTTCCGAACGGTTCGGGATTGTCGTCCAACGTGTCGACGATAAGTTCGTTGTGTGATCATTTCGCAAAACTCATGGTCCGACTGAAGAGCAGAAGAAAGGAGAGTTTACCATGGCAAAAGATGATGTAATTGAGGTGGAAGGTACGGTAATCGAACCTTTGCCAAATGCTATGTTTCGAGTAGAATTAGAGAATGGACATAAAGTCCTCGCTCACGTCTCTGGAAAAATCCGCATGCACTTTATCCGTATCCTGCCGGGGGATAAAGTAACTGTTGAACTGTCGCCGTACGACTTAACCCGCGGACGTATTACGTACCGCTATAAATAGTAAGCAAAACCCCTAGAAAAGGGAGGCAAGAACCATGAAAGTGAGACCTTCGGTTAAACCGATCTGCGAGAAATGCAAGGTTATCCGTCGCAAAGGTAACGTAATGGTTATTTGTGAAAATCCGAAGCATAAGCAAAAACAAGGGTAAACAAGGAGGTGCTTTTGACACATGGCACGTATTGCAGGCGTAGACTTGCCGCGCGAAAAACGCGTTGAAGTTGCTCTTACCTACATTTTTGGTATTGGCCGCCCCACGTCTCAAAAAATTCTGTCCGCTACTGGCGTAGACATGAACACTCGTGTTCGCGATCTGACAGAAGACGAAGTGAACAAACTTCGTGAGTACATCGACAAAACTGTGAAGGTGGAAGGTGACCTCCGTCGTGAGATCTCCCTCAACATCAAGCGTCTGATGGAAATCGGTTGCTTCCGTGGCATCCGTCATCGTCGTGGACTTCCAGTTCGCGGTCAACGTTCTAAAACAAATGCTCGTACGCGTAAAGGTCCACGCCGTACAGTAGCAAACAAGAAGAAGTAAAGGAGGGTAATCTGACATGGCGAAAAGAAAACAAGCTACAGCAACTCGTACCCGTCGTCGTGACCGTAAGAATGTTGAAGTCGGCGTAGCACACATTCGTTCTACTTTCAACAATACGATCGTCACTATCACGGATCCACACGGTAACGCGATCTCTTGGTCCAGTGCTGGTTCCCTCGGCTTCAAAGGCTCCCGTAAAAGCACTCCATTTGCTGCGCAAATGGCTGCTGAAGCGGCTGCACGCGTTGCTATGGAACACGGCATGCGTTCCCTTGAAGTATCGGTAAAAGGCCCAGGTGCAGGTCGTGAAGCTGCGATCCGTTCCCTGCAAGCAACTGGTCTTGAAGTGAACATGATTAAAGACGTGACGCCAATTCCGCACAACGGTTGCCGTCCACCAAAACGTCGCCGCGTGTAACTGGTTTATATCGTTCAGAACATGTCCATACTAGAATGGTAAATTCTGATTTATAGCTTGTCATGCACGCAAACGGTAAACCGCCGGGGAAATTCCTGAGTGGGCACGTATGCGGCCCACCCAAGGATTTCGACGTTTTGAAGGAGGGTTTGTTTAATGATAGAAATAGAAAAACCAAAAATCGAGGTTGTGGAAGTAAGCGACGACAACTCGTATGGAAAGTTTGTTGTAGAACCTCTAGAGCGCGGATACGGAACTACCCTTGGCAACTCGCTGAGACGAATTCTTCTTTCGTCCTTGCCAGGCGCGGCAGTTCGTACTGTTCAAATCGATGGGGTTCTTCACGAATTCTCTACGGTTGAAGGCGTCGTTGAAGATGTAACCGAGATCATCCTGAACATCAAAGGCTTGGCGCTGAAGATCCATTCCGATGAAGAAAAAGTAATCGAGATCGATGCAGAAGGCGAAGGCGTTGTCAAAGCGGGAGATATCCGTGCTGACAGTGATGTGGAGGTCTTAAACCCTGATCTTCATATTGCAACGTTGGCCAATGGCGGTCGTCTGCATATCCGCATGACAGCTGGACGTGGTCGTGGTTATGTTCAATCTGACGGAAACAAATCTGAGGATCTGCCTATTGGTGTGATTCCGATTGATTCGATCTACACGCCGATCAAGCGCGTTAACTATCAAGTGGAAAATACCCGTGTAGGGCAAATGACCAACTATGACAAGTTAACACTTGAGGTTTGGACTAACGGTAGCATCAGTCCGGAAGAAGCCGTGAGTCTCGGCGCAAAAATCATGACGGAGCACCTGAACCTGTTCGTTGGTCTGACTGACGAGGCGAAGGATGCAGAAATCATGGTAGAGAAGGAAGAGGACAAGAAAGAGAAAGTCTTGGAGATGACTATCGAAGAGCTCGATCTTTCCGTTCGTTCCTACAACTGCTTGAAGCGTGCCGGTATTAATACCGTGCAAGAGCTGACGCAGAAGACCGAAGAGGACATGATGAAAGTACGCAATCTGGGGCGCAAATCTCTTGAAGAAGTTCAAGAAAAGTTAGCTGAACTGGGCCTGTCCCTGCGCAGTGACGACTAGAGTAGCAAACCAAGAAGCATACTTTTGTTCTCTCGATTAAGAGGGAGGTAAACCACATGGCACAACGTAAATTGGGTCGTCGTAGCTCAGCTCGTAAAGCGCTGTTCCGCGACTTGGTAACAGACCTGATCATCAACGAGCGCATCGAAACTACAGAGATGAAGGCGAAAGAACTGCGCCCAATCGCTGAAAAAATGATTACGCTCGCGAAACGTGGCGATCTGCATGCTCGCCGTCAAGTTGCTGCTTTCGTTCGCAAAGAAGTTGCGAATGCTGAAGGCCGCGATGCTGTTCAAAAACTGTTCGATGAAATCGCTCCTCGCTTCAAAGAGCGCAACGGTGGATACACTCGTATCCTGAAAGCCGGCCCTCGCCGTGGCGACGCTGCTCCAATGGCGTACATCGAATTCGTTTAATACATGTAAACTGGTCGTTTACTCAGGTTTTAAGCCTGGTAGATTACCGCGAAAAGGGTGGGGGCAGATCTGGTCATAGGCTGGACTCTGATTCAACCCTTTTTTCCTTTTACATCGAAATCCTGCTAGTCAGTTCCCTGTGAAGGCTGGGGAGGTTGTGAATGCCTCATGAATGAAGATAACCTGCTGGCATTGCGAGATGTTTCTTATACCTACGATGGTGAGGATGGCCAACGGGTTCCGGTATTACAAGGTGTTGACCTTACCATTCAAAAAGGTTCCTTTGTATCCGTATTGGGGCACAACGGTTCCGGCAAATCAACGATGGCAAAGCTGATGAATGCTCTATTGCTTCCTGAAGGCGGCACAGTACTTATCAGTGGAATGGATACGAAAGATGGGGAGCAGCTTTGGGAAATTCGACGACATGTTGGCATGGTCTTTCAGAACCCGGACAATCAGATTGTGGGGGCTACTGTGGAAGATGATGTCGCCTTTGGCCTAGAAAACATGGGTGTGGACCCCAAAGAGATGCGAAATCGTATTAATGAGGCGCTCGTTTCTGTAGGGATGGAGTCTTATTTACAGGCACAACCACATCGTCTGTCTGGGGGTCAAAAGCAACGCGTGGCGATCGCCGGGATTATGGCGATGCGGCCTTCTGTCATCATCCTGGATGAAGCGACAGCGATGCTTGATCCACAAGGGAGAATGGAAGTGCTGAATCTGGCTCGTCAACTGAACCGTGATGAGGGACTCACGATCATTAACATTACCCATTTTCCGGAAGAAGCCATCTATTCGGATAAGGTCATCGTCATGAATGCGGGTGAAGTCCTGATGGAAGGTAAGCCGAGTGAAGTGTTTAATGAAGTAGATCGTTTGAAACAGGTGGGACTGGATGTGCCATTTGCCGTTCGACTGCGACACGCACTTCATTCCAAAGGGATTGAATTACCGTTTGTCCTGCATCAAGAGGAGCTGGTGGAGCACGTATGCAAATTACTTTTGACCAAGTAAGCCATATCTACGCAAAGGGAACACCGTTCGAACGAGTTGCCTTACACAATATTTCGCTGACGATTCCATCCGGTTCGTTTGTCGGAATTATAGGCCAGACGGGCTCAGGTAAGTCAACGCTGATTCAGCATTTGAACGGGTTGCTGATGCCTAGTTCAGGGCAGATTACCCTGGGTGATGCGGTCATTACTCCAAAGCGACGATTACCCCATGCTAAAAGGCGCGATATTGGGCTCGTCTTTCAATATCCTGAACATCAGTTGTTTGAAGAAACGGTTGCGAAGGATGTTGCTTTTGGACCGCTCAATTTTGACTTGCCAACGGAAATGGTGGAAGCCCGCGTAAAGGAGTCCCTTGAAATTGTTGGCCTGGATTATGCCACGATCAAGGATCGTTCGCCATTTCATTTAAGTGGCGGACAAATGCGACGTGTTGCTTTGGCTGGTGTTCTTGCCATGCAGCCGAAGGTTCTGGTATTGGATGAACCAACTGCGGGTCTTGATCCTGCGGGACGAGTCACGATTCTGGAAGGGATCTACCGGATTCATCGGGAACAAAACCTCACGACACTATTGGTTACACACAGCATGGAAGAGGCAGCCCGCTATGCAGACTATTTGCTTGTGATGGCACAAGGTCAAGTAGCTTTGCAGGGGAAGCCGGAGGAAGTATTCATGCAAGTGGAGCGTCTCCGAGAGCTGTCTTTGGATGTACCGGAAACGGTGGCTTTCGTATCGCAAATGAATCAAATGCTGCCGGACAAGGCTAGTCTGCCGAGCTCCCTTTATCGGGAGGAAGAGCTGATTGCCCATCTGCTGGAACGACTGTCCGTACCAAAGGAGGGCTAGGCATGCTGCAGAATATCGCAATTGGTCAATACGTACCAGGGCAATCTTTTTTACATCGTGCAGATCCGCGAAGCAAGCTTCTCTTCATCATCCTTTTTGCTACCTTGATTTTTCTGGCTAACAATGCGGTTACGTACGCCATACTCATTGGTTTTACCTTGTATGCTGCACTTCTTTCTAGGCTTTCATTGTCCTATATATTAAAAAGCTTAAAGCCTGTCTGGATCCTGATTTTGTTTACCGTTGTCTTGCATATTTTTATCACAAAAGGCGGGACGGTCTACTTTCAGTGGGGATGGTTTACAGTAGAAGAGCAGGGAGTTCGCCAGGCGATCTTCATTTCTTTGCGCTTGGGACTTTTGATTCTCATTAGCTCCTTGCTAACACTGACCACCTCTCCTATCGATTTGACGGAGGGTTTGGAGCGTTTACTAGGACCACTAGGGAAGATCGGCATACCGGTTCATGATATAGCCCTGATGATGTCAATTGCACTCCGGTTCATTCCGACCCTGATGGAAGAAACGGATAAAATCATCAAGGCGCAGACCGCCAGAGGAGCCAATTTCACTAGTGGAAGTCTCGTACGCAGAGCCAAGAACCTGATTCCGATCGCTATTCCATTGTTCGTTAGTGCATTTCGGCGTGCGGAAGAGCTGGCTTTGGCGATGGAAGCACGTGGCTATCGCGGGGGAGTGGGGAGAACGCGGCTGAATAAGCTGACGTTCACTTGGCGTGATGGAATCGTAGCTGTTGTGAGTGTGATCCTGGTAATCGTGATTGGGTGGTGGCGTACATGAAGCGACTGCGATGTGTATTGGCGTATGACGGAACTGACTTCAGCGGTTTTCAGGTACAGCCAGATCAAGTAACGGTCCAGGGTGAAATTGAAGCCGCATTGAATCGGATTACCGGAGAAGATATCCAAGTCTTCGGATCAGGCCGGACAGACGCGGGTGTTCATGCACGCGGTCAAGTGATTCACTTTGACACGTCGAGCAACATTCCGATGGATAAATGGCGGTTTGTGTTGAATAATCAGTTGCCTGATTCTATTGTCATTCGGACAGTCGAAGAGGTCGATGCCTCTTTTCATGCGCGTTTTGACGTGCAAGTTAAAGAATATCGATATTGTATCGACAACAATCCGGTAGCAGATGTATTTCGACATCGTTACGCCGACCATGTCCGGTTCCCGTTAGATGTGGACGCGATGCAGCAGGCTGCTCATTACTTGGTGGGTGAACATGATTTTACTTCCTTTTGCTCGGCAAAAACATTCGTCGAGGACAAGGTTCGGACTGTGTACGGGCTCACCGTGGAAAAAATCGGAGACGAGGTATGGGTGACATGCCGAGGCAACGGTTTTTTGTACAACATGGTTCGAATTATTGTGGGGACTTTGGTTGAAGTAGGGCAAGGAAAAAGAAGCCCTGCTGAACTGAGGGAAATCCTCGCCGCATGTGATCGGGAAAAGGCAGGTAAGACAGCACCAGCCAAGGGTCTGACCATGTGGGAGGTTGTCTACTAGTTCTCAGATTTCCAACTATTAGACGAACGAGCAGCACTTGACTATAGGGCGTCTATGTAGTACGATATTCCTTGGTATTTTAACCCCGCCTAGCCCCACTCTAGCCCCGGGATTGAAAGACAAGAACGTGATTACATGGAACACCTGGAAGAGTTGCTCACCCGTAACAGCAATTATCTTCCATTGCAAGTTTCGGTTGTTTTGGTTATGAGTAGATGGATATGTGTTAGGTAAGATATTTAGGAGGGACAAAAATGCGTACCACATATATGGCGAAACCGCTCGAAGTTGAGCGCAAATGGTACATCGTTGACGCTGAAGGCCAAACGCTGGGTCGTCTGGCGAGCGAAGTAGCTTCTATCCTGCGCGGAAAATTGAAACCAGAATTCACTCCTCACGTTGACGCTGGCGATTTCGTAATCGTAATCAACGCTGACAAAGTGAAATTGACTGGTAACAAACTGAATGACAAAATTTACTACACTCACTCCCTGTATCCAGGTGGTTTGAAAAAGACCACTGCTGGCGCAATGCTGAACAAACGCCCAGATCGTATGTTCGAACTGGCGGTAAAAGGCATGCTGCCTAAAAACAGCCTGGGACGTCAAATGTTCACCAAGCTGAAAGTATACGCTGGAACTGAGCATCCGCACGCAGCACAAAAACCAGAAGTTTGGCAAATTCGCGGTTAAGGTAAAGGGAGGAAATATACGTGGCACAAGTACAATACTACGGTACAGGTCGTCGTAAGCACTCCGTAGCACGCGTTCGCCTGGTTCCAGGTGAAGGTCGCATCGTGATCAACAAGCGTGAAATGGATACTTACTTTGGTTTGGAAACACTGAAATTGATCGTAAAACAACCACTCGTTCTGACTGAAACTCTCGGTCGTTACGATGTATTGGTTAACGTAAACGGCGGCGGAACCACTGGTCAAGCTGGTGCAATCCGTCACGGCGTTGCTCGCGCTCTGCTGAAAGCAGATCCGGAACTGCGTGGCGCTCTGAAACGCGCTGGCTTCCTGACTCGCGATCCTCGTATGAAAGAGCGTAAGAAATACGGCTTGAAAGCAGCTCGTCGCGCACCTCAATTCTCCAAGCGCTAAGAAGCTTTCAATTATCAACATTATCGCCCTTGGCCATCATTGGTCAGGGGCTTTAATTTTTTCTTCCAACGGCCCTCCAATTTGCCTTCTATGGTTTTTTGAGCAACCCCTATTGTTATCTAAATGTCTATGCGTATAAAAATTCCTATACCCCGAAAAGCACTGTCTTTTAACAAGTCCATTGCTACTTTATAAATTACCAAAAAAAGTAAATTATATATTGAAAACAATTATTAAAATGGTATAATTTGGTATATTCAATAATGTTAGGAGGTCATTCATATGGGATAGTAACTATGAAGTGTAGAGCTACATAGCATCTGGTGCTACTGTATCTACTCCGAAATGGTCTGCTCGTGTGAACTCAACCGCTATCATTTTACTAGTGCTCGTGAGTGAAATCGGAGGCAAAAGCTACTGAATATACTTCGAGCATCAACTGTTGTCAATGGCAAATGGACATCTCGACCGCGAGCGATACGTTGCTGGAGGATGGCTCAAATTTGGCCTCCCGAATGGATCACTGACCACATGAGTCAGGTGGTGGAATACCGCATAAGAATCAATCATAGAGCCACTATTACACTTGGCTTGAAAATTCAACATACGAAAAAGTGTATCTTGAGAAATGGGAGAGTGGAAAGAATGTTGGATTGGGACAAAATGCAAGAGGAGTACGTAACGGATCATCATTATCATGTTTCTTACCATGAAGATGGATACGATATCGAGGGTACTGTATGGAAAAAGAAAAACGGAAATGGTTGGGATGTTCTCTTTTCTGATATACATAATGAGCTAAATGAAGAGAATGATACTCAATTAGATTTAGTAATTTTCCGCTATGAAAAAGATCAGTTAGACATCGAAGAAATCAATGAAATGTTTGCACAATGGGTCAAAAAGGTGCTTCTTCGTAATGCAAAAGATAAATCAGTATACATGTACAAGGAAACATGAAATCAATTAAAGAAAAGGTGGTAGATTTTTTAATGTTTAAGAAGATAGTATCGCTTGTTTTAGCGGTTTCGTTTGTTTTTACTGGTGTCGTGGGGACTTCCACTGTAGCCGCGGCAGATCATCATTCTCAAGTAACTAAACAGAATCTCTCGAGTTCAATGAGAGAGTCAGAAATAAAAGAGAAGCAACAGGTTGCACCAATTGTTGCCAGAATAATCATAAAAGCAGCAGAATTTGCTGTTAAGAAATTAGGGAAAAAGATAGCAGATGATGTATGGCCTGTTGTGAAGAAAAAGCTGGATGATCTTTTGGAATCAGCTAAAGATCTTTCTGTGAAAGGCCCTGGTGGCGGTGAAAGAGTCTTCGCTATATTTAGCGATAAAACGGAAATTTTCAGATTGGATGCTAAGTTATTAAAAAAATCGGATGGATACTATTTGTGGGTTCATTATCATATTCGTCCCAATATGGAAGATCATCATGATATTGCTAATATTTATATGGGAAAAGATAAGCCTGGTGGCTGGTAAGTGGACCTACGTGCAGAAACGTCACGCATTGGAAAAACAGTATGTTATCTAATGTGTGGCGTTTCTTTTCTTTTTGCCTTGTGATCGATACATCCCCCTTGTCTGTTTCGCAGGCAGGGGGTTTTTCCTTTTTACAAACGGGTATATTTGTCCAAGTTTGTCCATATGATGGAACGAGAATGGGACAAAGGGGACGATACACTGTGACACGAAAAGGAGTAGGCTGGATATTGGCTTTCGCGGTACTTATGCTGTTGTTCACCTACGAAGCGCCTGATCGTTCTTCCTGGCAGGCATGGTCGCTGCCACTGACGGGAACGGTCATAGCCATTGACCCTGGGCATGGGGGAATCGATGGCGGTGCCGTTTCCAAAAAGGGGGATGTAGTTGAGAAAGAAGTGACTTTGGCCATTAGCATGTACTTGCGAGATTTCCTTCAGCAGTCAGGAGCGTTTGTGGTTATGACGAGGGAGGAAGACAAGGATTTGGCGAGTCCAGATGCGGCACAGGCACGCAAACGAAAATCTGAGGATATTCGAAACCGGGTAAGGCTGGTCAATGATAGTACACCGGATTTTTTGGTCAGCATACACGTTAATTCCATCCCTTCTCCGAAATGGTCGGGAGCACAGACTTTTTATTCCCCTAGCTTCAAAAAGAGTGCAGAAGTTTCTTATTTGATACAAGATGAGATCAAACGGGTGATCGGTCATACAGATCGGGTTCCGAGTAAGACGAACAATGTGTTCTTGATTCGGGAGGTTAACTGCCCTGCCGTTTTGGTAGAAGTAGGCTTTGTCAGCAATACAGAGGAGGCCAAGCGACTTCAGAGCGTTGAATACCAAAAAGCTATGGCGAATGCCATTTATCAGGGAATATTGCGTCAGTACTCGGGAGAAAAAGCGCCAATTACACCCTGAGATGGCGGTGATCGTGTTCCGACCGCCCGAATATGCTATAATGAACGCGCATACGCTGCCGTTATACCAGCATGAAAATGTTTGAAAAGATTATAGATGAGGTGAACCAGAATGTTGACCAGAGAACAGGTTCTCGAAGCACTACGCGATGTAAAAGACCCTGAAATTAATCGTAGCTTGGTCGAGCTCAACATGATTCGGGATATCCATATTGAAGGCAAGACAGTAAGCCTCACAGTCGTTCTGACGATTTCGGGCTGTCCGCTCAAAGCCAAGATTGAGGACGATGTCATCGCAGCTGTGAAAGCGCTAGGAGCAGAAGAAGTACGCCTGCAATTCGGTTCGATGACAGACGAGGAACGTGCGGCTCTGTCTGCTCAGCTTCGCAAGAACCAAGGTGGGCAAACACATAACATGACACCGGGACAAGCTCCTCTCTTGAATCCGATCTTGGCGAAGGATTCGAATACGACCTTTATCGCGGTCACTTCCGGAAAAGGTGGCGTCGGAAAGTCGACGGTGACAGTGAACCTTGCTGTTGCGCTGGCTCGTCTAGGAAAAAAAGTGGGTATTATCGACGCAGACATTTACGGCTTTAGTGTGCCCGATATGATGAATATTGAACAACGTCCAACCGTGATTGGGGAAACCATTCTGCCTGTTGAAAAGCAAAATGTAAAGGTTATGTCCATGGGCTTTTTTGTAGAGGACAACTCTCCGATCATTTGGCGTGGTCCTATGTTGGGGAAAATGCTGCGTAACTTTTTCACAGAAGTGCACTGGGGCGAAGAATTGGACTACCTCTTGTTGGATTTGCCTCCAGGAACGGGAGACATGGCCCTTGACGTGCATACCATGATTCCGCAGAGCATGGAGATTGTCGTAACTACTCCTCATGCTACTGCAGCGTTTGTAGCAGCTCGCGCAGGAGCTATGGCAAAGCGAACCGGTCATGAAATTCTCGGTATTGTAGAAAATATGGCATGGTACGAAGCTAAGGATGGTTCGAAAGAATACGTATTCGGTCGTGGTGGAGGAGCCAAGCTTGCCGAGACATTGGCATGTGAGCTGCTTGCTCAAATTCCGCTGGGACAACCGGATAATCATCCATCTGAACCTGATTATTCCCCATCCATCTATGGAGAAAAGACCGAAATTGGTCAGCTTTACATCGATATGGCCAAACGTGTCATAGAAAAATGCGGGGAAGCCGTCAAACAATAAGATCTAAGAAGATGAAAAAGGTGGGCTCTACAATAGAGCTCACCTTTGCGTTTTAAGAAGATTTACCGCTGCCTCCACTAGAAGAACCTCCGCCGGAACCTCCACCTTTACCTTCTTTTCCTTTTTTCTTCGGCTTCAGTTCCTTTGGTTTGGTCATGTCCTCGGATACTTTGGTCATGATCTTCATGAGTTCAGCCTGGAACAAAGGACTTTGCAAGGAATCCTTTATCACTTGCATGGTTTGCTGTCGATAAGCAGAGCTTTTCATCAGGTCCATCAAATTTTTCTCAAACTCAGGGTCTTTCATTACGCTGATAAGCTCTTTTTGGTATTCAGGGTCCTTCATCAGGTCCTTCATTAGCGTTTTTTGTTCATTCTTCATGGATTTCGCCATAGCGCTTGCGAACTTAGGGTCTTTAAACGCTTCTTTGATGTGCGTGCTATTGGGATTCGTCATGCTTTGGATCAAAGTTGTCCGCACTGTCGACTCGTCCAGCATCAGGCTTTGTTTGAACTTGTCATCCTTCATCATTTTACCTACAGATTGCTTCGCTTCGTCCGTCTGTAATATGTCCAGCACCATGTCTTTGACGCTTTTATAATCAGGCTGAGACGAACTTTGCGCTTGTCCGCCACCCCCGCAACTGGTGAGGACCAGACAGACAAGAGCGGTTAACCAAAAAGACATCGTCTTTTTTCTCATGGGGTGGACACCTCCTTCTTTACTCTGCCTACAAGTAACGTGTGCATTTTGTTTTGTTCTTACGCTAGTATTTTCTTGTATCCATTGGTACAATCAAATTCGATGTGGATGGGAGGGAATACTTGGTGAGTTTGCGTAAGTATGGATGGCTTTTTATTACCACGCTCTTGCTTGGGGGATTAGGCGGGATCCTGGTTGCCCTTATTTTTGACTTGGACAAGCTGCTCGGGGGAAGCACCGGTAACTTTTTTGTGGGCTTGTTCATGTATCTCCTGTATGGAATGACCATTAGTATTGTGGCTCAGATGGGTTTTTTTGCGTATATGACGATTAATTATTTCGCTAAAACAATATTCAAAACGGCTTCGCTGTGGAAAAGTGTCCAAGTATTTCTTATTTTGTTTGTCTTTTTCGATATGATTTATCTTCGCTATACGTCTTTCGGTGAAGGAAAAGGATTTGGTTCGTACTTTATTGAGCCAACGGTATTATTGATTGTTGCTATTGTTACCGCATATGGAAAAGTAAGTCTGACCAATAAATCAGCATGGATACCGACGACCTTCTTTATGTTTGTCGTTACGGCACTGGAATGGATTCCTGCATTGAAGGAAGATAATGTGCGTGCAACACTGTCCATGCTCGTCCCACTATTGTTTTGTAACGTCTGGCAAGTCATGCAATTGCACCGTCTGGTAAAAAGAGAAAGCTGACCCAATGAAGGTCAGCTTTTTTTGTTTTAGTGAATTTCTTTGCTGTCTACACTTGTACCCGAAATGAGTTCTGATACGGTAACGAATTCATAGCCATCCTTGCGTAGTTGATCAATGATCACAGGGAGGGCAAGATGTGTATCTTTCGCAGAATCGCTCGCGTGCATCAGGACGATGTCTCCTGGATGAGCTTTCGATAATACATTATTGATGATCACATCTGTTCCCGGATTGGTCCAATCTTTTGAGTCCGTATCCCATTGGATGACGGAATACCCCATGCGATTCGCGATTTCCAGCACTCGTTTGTCAAAATCACCATTTGGCATCCGAATGAGCGTTGGTTTTTTTCCAGTCATTTCGGTTAAAATGGAGTCCGCTTTAGCCATTTGGGAGCGAATTTCTTCATCGGCGTATTTGGTGTAGTTATCATGCTTGTGACCGTGCGAACCAATTTCAAAGCCATCCTCTTTGATTCGTTTCAAAATGTCCGGATGTCGTTGACTCCAAGGAGAGGAGAGGAAAAAGGTCGCTTTGTTTACTTTTTTTTCTTTCAACACATTCAGTATAGGTATTGCTCTTGTCTCTCCCCAGCTGATATCAAAGGTAAGGGCGATTTTCTTTTCTTTGGTGTCGACCTTATAAATAGCTTGGGGGGCTTGCGTGCTGGTACCTTCAGCAAAAGCAGCAATTGAATCGCGTTCCGCATAACCAATTCCGGCTGTTAGTACGATGGCCGCGACGATAATTAGGATTTGCTTTAGTCGTTTTGCACTGATCACGTAAATGAATTTCATGGATAGCACCTCCTTTGTCCGATAACAGTTTATGCAGGGAAGACAAGGATATTCTTTGGCCTGTTGGCTATTGTTGAGGTACAATGCATATAGTGAATTATGAGGCAGTAAAGGGGTGTGGTGCATGGGCAGTCGATTGCGGCATTTATGGCTTGATAACCGAAAATATTTCTTCGCCGCATGCTTATTATTTTTTGGTGGTGCCTTGATTGGTTATTTTCAAGCACCGCTCGTTGAAGAGATGGTCGGTAAAATGATGGGCCAATTAAAGGAAATCGCTGAACGGATAAAAGAAAACGGCGGCGGACCTTTAGCGGTATTCTGGATGATTTTTTCCAATAATGTTTTCAGTGCATTGATGATGATGGCCCTGGGAATATTGTTTGCATTGTTTCCCATAATTGGAATGCTCACGAATGGAGTGCTGCTTGGATTTATCCTTTTCAAATACAGTGGGGTTGGAGTAAGTCCATGGCTTATTTTTAGTGCAGGGATTTTGCCGCATGGAATTTTTGAGCTCCCAGCTATCCTGTTTGCAGCGGGAGTTGGTATTCGTTTAGGGGTGCTGAGTTTACGATCAGTGGGAGTTCTAATCCAACCGCAAAAGCTGGCACGATTGAAAAATGACTGGTACGATACTCTCAAGCAATTTCCAATAGCGGTTCTTACTGTGGTCGTTTTGCTATTCGTCGCTGCCATTGTGGAGAGTACTATAACCCCAACCATTCTCAAGGAAACGGTGGGCCAACAACTGCAGCAATTGAACTTACTGAAATAATTCAGATTTGCAAACAAATTGAAGCCTTCCTAAACGGAGGGCTTTTTATTTTGAATAGGGCTGAATTTTGATGGAAAGGATAGAGGAGAGACTCGTAAGGCGGAGGGCGATATCGTTGCTAGGGTTTTTGTTCAATACGAAAGAGGTACAGGAACTAGAATACTTGTTAAAACGTGAGCTGGAAGAGATGCTCCTTGATTTTAGCGATAAACGAATTGATCAACTAGTGAAGCGGGCCATGGAGGAGAGGTACTCCATCATGTTTCGCATGTACGCAAGAATCGCCTCTCCCAATGAATTATCCAAGTATGTCAGACGCAGAAAACTCGGGGAGGAGCATTATACTTAAAAACTTTTTTAAAAAACATATTGACTCAAAGATAGGTAACGTGATAGATTAATTCTTGTCCTTAAGACGCCATCACAAATAACGATGAACATTGAGGACAGGAAATTGCTCCTTGAAAACTGAACAGCGAAAGCGTTAATGAGTCTATCATTAAATG